>NZ_CAHJWD020000393.1 GCF_903642095.1 Bathymodiolus brooksi thiotrophic gill symbiont
AGTTTTGTTAGGTGTTTTTTGATTTTTTTAGATAGGTGTTATTTTACCAAATTGGTAGGTTTTGGTTGAATTACACAAAGGTCTCTTTATAGTTTTTTGATAAATTAAAATCGCCTTTTTTTAATCGGGTAACTGAGGTTTTTGAAATACCATAAGCCAATAAAAAATGATAGACAAATTCTTCTTTTGAAAAATCATCACAAACAACTCTTATATTGTTTTGTATATCCTGAGAATTTATTGCTTTTCTACTATCAAAATAATCTCATCAGTTTTTTCATCAATTTCAATCACCTTATGCCCATGCACCTTGCACCAAGCGGGTATGTCGTGTAGCACGCCTGGGTCGGTGGCAGTAACTTGAATGGTGTCGCCTGCTTCTATTTTTTCAATTGCTTCTCCTAGTCGGATGACTGGCATGGGGCATAATAGTCGCTTGGTGTCTAAATTAATTTTCATCGACCCATGCCTGTGGCTTAAGGTAATGGCTATATAATTTGGCTTCGGGGCTACCTGCCTTTGGTTGATATTGATATTCCCAGCGGACTAGAGGGGGCAAAGACATTAAAATGGATTCTGTGCGTCCACCTGTTTGTAATCCGAATAGTGTGCCACGGTCATAAACTAGGTTAAATTCTACATAGCGTCCGCGGCGATATAATTGAAATTGTCGTTCGTGGTCACTATATTTTAGGTTTTTGCGTTTTTGGACAATTGGCTTATATGCTTTGATGTAGCTATTACCAACACTTTGCATAAAGGCAAAACATGATTCAAAACTGCCTTCGTTAAGGTCATCAAAGAATAAGCCGCCAATGCCTCGTTGCTCATCTCGGTGTTGCATATAGAAATAATCATCACACCATTTTTTGTATTTTGCGTAAGTGCCTTTGGCGAATGGTTCGCAGGCATCTTTAGCATTTTGATGCCAAAAAACACAATCTTCGTCAAAACCATAATATGGGGTTAAATCAAAGCCACCGCCAAACCACCAAATTGGAGCCTCACCCTCTTTTTCTGCTAAGAAAAAACGCACATTAGCATGCGAAGTTGGCACAAAAGGATTGCGTGGATGGATAACCAATGACACGCCCAAAGCGGTAAAACTTCGCCCTGCTAATTCAGGTCTGAGTGCAGTGGCAGAGGCGGGCATATTATTGCCATGCACGATTGAATAATTCACTCCCGCCTGTTCAAATACCTTGCCATTTGTTAATACTCTAGTAAGTCCATTGCCTTTGTTATCGGGCTTTTCCCATTTATCTTGAATAAATGTTGCCTCAGTATCGGCTGCCTCTAATTGTGTGCAAATATCTGCTTGCAAGTTCAATAAATAAGTTTTAACTTGGTCAATCATCTGAGCCTCTCTCCTGTTTGTAGATTAATAATTTGTGACGCTTGAGTATTATAGTTTCGTGGTGCAATAATAAAATTTAATTTTTGCTCAAAAGCCACATTTAATGCAAGAATACTGGTAACTGTTCGCTTACCAGTGATATTGGCACTGGTAGAAAGAAGTGCACTATTGCATTTTTTACACAAATTGGCAATCAATTTATCACCTGTCAAACGCACGGCAACGGTGTCAAAATCACCTGTAATCAATGTTGATATGCCTTTGCGGGCTTTTAATAAATAAGTGGTCGGCTGCTCTTGTGGATTTATTTGCGTCAACAAATCTATATCTTGCACGAATGGCTGGAAAAAATGCACTTCACTGGCAAGTAAAATTAAGCCTTTTTTGGGGTTTCTACGCTTAAGTCGCCCCATTTTTTGCATAGCATGCGTATGCTTTGGCAGGCAAGTCAATCCTTGAATGGTGTCTGTCGGGTTGCTAATAACACCGCCTAAGTTCAATATTTTTGCTGCTAATCGTGTTTGAAAATTCATTTTTTTCTAGCCCTTGGGTGGCATTTGTCATACACTTTACTTAGTTCTAAAAAATCTAAATGGGTGTAAACCTGCGTGGATTTAATGCTTTTGTGTCCTAAAAATTCTTGCACACTACGCAAATCATGACTGGATTGCAAAAAATGCGTTGCCGCCGCATGACGCAACATGTGTGGATACACATTAACTTCAATACCAACTTCTAATGCGCGTTTTTTCACCATATCTTGCACCCAACGCGCACTCAATCGTTGCCCATTTTTATTGACAAACACCGCTTTATCAGTGTGTGCAGATTTTTTTAAATATCGGTTTAATACTTGATAAGATTCAGCACCAATCGGTGTGGTTCGCATTTTTCCACCTTTGCCAAGCACGGTTAAAAAATCTACATCAATGTCATTCACATTTAATCCAACCAATTCCGACACTCGCAACCCACAAGAATACAAAAGTTCAATTATTGCCGCATTTTTCAACACTAAGCAATCATCAGAATAAGGCTTTGCCATTAATTTAAATTGCTCATAACTAAGTATATTGGGTAATTTTTTTGTGGTTTTTGGCGTTTGTATTTTGCCAATATCATGCTCCAAAAACTTAAAAAAGCTACGAATAGAAGACATACAGCGATTTATGCTATTAGGATTTATGCCATTATGATATAAGCGCATTGAAAACAAATTTAGTTGTTCGGCAGTTACCGCCTCCCATTGATGGATATCTTCTTCTAATAAAAAATCACTTAATTTACGCAAATCACGGGCGTAAGCATTTTGTGTGTGTGGCGAATAATGCCTAACATTTTTTAAAAAATGCATAAAGTGCTTGATTTTTTTTGATTCGACCATATTAATGTATTTTACATATAAACTAGGAATAGAAAAATGGCAGATAAACAAACACATTCGTTTCAAACAGAGGTTTCACAATTATTAGATTTAATGATTCACTCTTTGTATTCTAATAAAGAAATTTTCTTGAGAGAATTAGTGTCAAACGCTTCCGATGCGATTGACAAACTTAAATTTGAGGCACTTGCAGATGACTCTCTGGTTGAAGGTAAAGAAAATTTAGCCATTCATATTGAAGTTAATAAAGACAAAAAAACCATTACTATCAGCGACAACGGCATCGGTATGACCGAAGTTGAAGTAAATAAAAACATTGGCACCATTGCCAATTCTGGCACTAAAAAATTCCTTAAAGGCTTGGATGAAAAACAAGCACAAGACTCTAATCTTATTGGTCAATTTGGTGTTGGCTTTTACTCTGCCTTTATCGTGGCTGACAAGGTCATACTAACAACCAGAAAAGCGGGAACTAAAGGCAAAAAAGGTACGCAATGGACATCAAACGGTAAGGGAAAATACTCTACTGAAAAAGTGGATTGCCCTGAATTTGGCACCTCTATTACTCTGCACATTAAAAAAGAGGAAGCTGAGTTTTTAGATGAACAACGCCTACGCGGCATTATCAGCAAATATTCTGACCATATTACTGTGCCGATTATGATGATTAAACCCTCAGAAGACAACAAAGAAATTGAATATGAGGCAGTTAACAAAGCCAATGCTTTTTGGACACAAGACAAAGCTGGACTTAAACAAGAAGATTACGACGAATTTTATAAATCACTCACTTTTGATTTTGAAGCACCACTCACACAATTGCACAATCGCGTTGAAGGTAAATTGGACTACACCTCCCTACTCTATATTCCGTCAAAAGCACCATTTGATATGTGGGAACCCAAACGCAAAGGTGGTATTAAGTTATACGCCAAGCGTGTCTTTATTATGGAAGACAACGAATCTTTGATGCCACTTTATCTGCGTTTTGTTAAAGGTGTGATTGATACTGCCGACTTGTCGCTCAATGTCTCTAGGGAGATTTTGCAAGGCAACAAAGTGGTTGATACTATTCGCAAAGCCTCAGTGAGTCGCATTTTAAAAGAATTGGAAAAAATGGCAAAAAACAAGCCTGAAAAATACGCCACTTTTTGGAAAGAATTTGGCATGGTAATGAAAGAAGGCGTGGTTGAAGATTTTTCTAACAAAGATAAAATCGCTAAACTACTGCGTTTTGCCACCAACAAAAGTGATGATGCAACACAAACAGCCACCCTTGAATGCTATGTCAAGAGTATGCAAAAAGACCAAAAAACCATTTATTACATCACCGCCGAAACTTATGAAAGTGCCAAAGGTTCGCCACATTTAGAAGTATTCAATAAAAAAGACATTGAAGTTCTGCTACTTTCTGATCGTGTTGACGAATGGATGGTAAGTAATTTTGGGGAATTTGAAGGTGTGTCGTTTAAGTCGATTGCCAAAGGTAATTTAGAGGATTTAGACTCTAAAGAAGACAAGAAAGAGAAAGAAAAAGTATCCAAAGACTACGAAAAAGTCATTGAAAAACTCAACAAAATCCTTGAACCACAAGTTAAAGAAGTAAAAATATCCAATCGCCTGAGCGAATCCCCTTCTTGCCTAGTAGCCGATGAAAACGAGATGGGGGGCAACATGGAACGCATCATGAAATCCTTAGGTCAAGATATCCCAGACACCAAACCAATTCTTGAAATCAACCCAACACACCCATTGGTAAAAAAACTCAAAACCAAAATCGATGAAGATTTGGCTAAAGTTTTATTTGACCAAGCCGTCCTCAGTGAAGGCGGACAACTAAAAGACCCCGCCGAGTTTGTTAAACGCATGAATAAATTGATTAGTTAACTCTATCAAAGGTTCAAGTTTATAAACCAAAAAAAAAGCCCGATAATTTCGGGCTTTTTTATGTCTCGTCTTTAGACTGAATTTATCTTATTTAACTGCCCAATGATGTTAATTATCGTGAAATTGAACGATAAAATAGACGAATATTTGAGCTTTAAAAAGGTTGGCAGACTTGATAAATAGTATTATTTCTTCATTCAGTGGATAAATATTAATCACCACAAGATTCAAATAATTAAAAAAATTGTTGTAAAGTAATAAATTATGAATAAATCAATAGTGATACATGATCAGAAGAGATTTGAAGAGCTTGTAAAAACAAGTGGCACATTCAACCTAGAAACCGCAGAACCTATAAATTATTTAATTTGACTGGAAGGAGATTGGATTGATAAGGGCGGAGATTTGCTCATACGCTTTAGAAATAAAACAATCGGTATTCTATTACTTGGCACCCCCCTTGTCATATATTATCTCTGTGGATGTGCAAACAACTTCAACCCCTTCACACAATACAAACGCATACGCCTTATTAACATCTAGCGGCGATTCTTCCATTGAACTTTTATTTGAAGTGGAGCAAGGGCTTATTACAGCTACTAACACTTTAACAAAAGGATAAATATTTTTACCCTTATTACAACAACAAAGGTTAATGTTATATTTGCGTTTTCTGTCTTTAGATTAGGGTATTATGTGTCCGTTGTGTGGGCAGTAGTAGTCCAATTGAGTGGTTATAAAATTCGTTAGGATTTGGTTACATATAAAAGGTTTCAATGTTGTTATTTTTGAAAATTTTATAAACCAAATAAACTCAATAAAAGACACAAACTTGAAATCAGTGTAAGCGTATAATGCTTATGCTTTTGTCAAAAATAGCACCCTAAATATAAATTAAAATAATACGAGGAATAAAAAAATGAAAAAAATATTATTATTAGTGCTTTTAAGCATTGGATTGAACACTGGCATACTTGCCAACGACATTGATGATTATAAAAAAGCATGTAATTTGGATGACAGTGCTAATTGCCTTCGTCTTGGAGATATATACAAGAATGGCTCAGGCACTAAGCAGAATGATTTTAAAGCAGTGAAATATTATCAAAGGGCATGTGATTTAGACAATAGTTCTAGTTGCCTTAATCTCGGAGTTATGCACAAGAATGGCACAGGTGTTAGGCAAAGCAACATTAAAGCGGTGGAATTTTATCAAAAGGCATGTAGCTTGAATAATAGCGATGGTTGTTTTGATCTTGGTGCTGCATATGTTAGTGGCACAGGTGCTAGGATAAATAGCCTTCAAGCAGTAAAATTTTATCAAAAAGCATGTGATTTAAATAATGGCAATGGTTGTTTTGAACTTGGTGCTATCTACAAGGAAGGTAAGGGCGTTAGGAAGAGTAGCCTTAAAACAGTAAAATTTTACAAGAAGGCATGTAGTTTAGATGTTAGCAAGGGTTGTTTTAATCTTGGCACTATGTATAAAGATGGCATGGGCACTAAGAAAGACAGCCTTAAAGCGGTAGGATTTTATCAAAAAGCATGTGGTTTAGATAATGGCAGTGGTTGTTTTGATCTTGGTGTTATGTATAAAGATGGCACAGGCATTAAGCAAAGTAGCCTTAAAGCAGTAAATTTTTATCAAAAGGCGTGTAACCTAGATAATGGCAATGGTTGCTATAATCTTGGTGCTATGTATGAAGATGGTGTAGGCATTAAGCAAAGTAGACTTAAGATGATGAAATACTATCAAAAGGCGTGTGGCTTAGACAATGGTAACGGTTGCTTTAGCCTTGGCGTTATATATAAAAATGACGAAAATACTAAGAAAAATGATTTTAAAGCAGTGAAATTTTATCAAAAAGCATGTGATTTGGGTAATAGCAGTGGTTGTTTAAATCTTGGTGTTATGCACGAAGATGGCACAGGCGCTGAGAAAAGTAATTTTAAAGCGGTAAAATTTTATCAAAAAGCGTGTGATTTAAATGATAGCAATGGTTGCTTCAATCTTGGTGTTATGTATAAAGATGGCACAGGCATTAAGCAAAGTAACTTAAAGGTAGTAGAATACTGGCAAAAGGCATGTAGCTTAAAGAATGGTATTGGTTGCTCTAATCTTGGTGTAATGTATAAAAATGGCGCAGGTGTTGAAAAAAGTGATGTTGAGGCTATGAAATATTACCAAAAGGCGTGTGATTTAGATAACGGTCTTGGTTGTTTCAACTATGGCGTTATACAGGCCTATAGCGAAAGCGTTAAGAAAAATAGCCTTAAAGTAGTAGAAAGCTATCAAAAAGCATGTGCCTTGAGCACTGGTCAAGGTTGCTTCAATCTTGGTGTTATGTATGGCAATGGTGAAGGTATTAGACAAAGCGACTCCAAAGCGGTAGAGTTTTATCAGAAAGCATGTGATTTGAATAATGGTTTTGGTTGTTCTAATCTTGGAGCTATGTATAGAGATGGCACAGGTATTGAACAAAATAGCACTAAGGCTGTTAAATTTTACCAAAAGGCATGTGGCTTAAGCACTGGACTTGGTTGCTCTAACCTTGGCACTATGTATAAGGATGGCACAGGTATTAAGAAAAACAGCTCTAAGGCAGTAGAATATTATCAAAAGGCATGTGGCTTAGACACTGGTCTTGGTTGTTCTAATCTTGGACTTATGCTTAAAAATGGTGCAGGTGTTAAGCAAAGTAACTCTAGGGCAGTAAAACTTTACCAAAAATCATGTGGCTTGAACGATGGTAGCGGTTGTTTGAATCTTGGTGTTATGTATAGTGGTGGCACAGGTATCAAGCAAAGCAACTTTAAAGCAGTAGAATATTGGCAAAAGGCGTGTGATTTGAACAATATCAATGGCTGTAATATCCTTGGATTTGCGTATGAAAACGGTAAAAATGTTAAGCAAAGTCGTTCTCAATCCTTGAAATATTATGGAAAATCTTGCGATTTAAAATCACAATTAGGTTGTAAAAAATATGCTGAATTAAATCAATAATTCAATTTTATAAACCAATAAAAAAGCCCGATAATTTCGGGCTTTTTTATTGTGCTATTCATTATTGAGTAACGACTTTGTTATTTAAAAAAGATCCACACCAATACTATTTTCAAAAAATAATTTAGACTTTAGCTTATCGTTAAAAGAATTTAGTCTAATTACCAATTCTGTGTGGGTTATCCAAACAAAGTCCTTGTGGTGTAAAAATCTCACATTGAATTACTATTTTTTAAAAGGCTTGATATTTCTAAGAATACCACGAAAAATGGCAACCTCCTCTTTTTCGGGTTCCGCTTTACCAAAAAAACGCCTTAAACGACGCATTAACAAAGCTTTGGGGCGTTTTTCTTCAAAATAGTCAATGTGTTCCAATACTTGAGCAAGATGTTCATAGAAACTTTCTAGTTCATTAAAACTGGCAAGTTCGTTGCTACTGGCATCAAATTTTGTCGTGGTGGTGTAAACATAGTGTTGATAGGCGAATACTTGGATAGCAGAGGCGACATTTAGAGAGAAATAATCGGGGTTACCGGGGATGGTCATAAGGATTTGACATAAATCTAACTCTTCATTAGTTAAGCCTGATTTTTCTGTGCCAAATACTACAGCAACGGTTTGATTTTCTGTGGCAGTGGTTTTTTGAATTTCACCACATGTGCCAACAACATCCATTTGTCGCCATTTAATATTGCGTTGTCTGGCACTAGCACCGATTACCAAATGTATGCCCTGCAATGCTTGCTCAAGTGATTCACACACCACAGCACTTGATAGCACATCATCTGCACCACTGGCTCTGGCAGTTGCTACAGCGGAGGGGTAGCCTTTTGGATTAACCAAATATAATTTTGATAGATTCATATTTTTCATTGCACGAGCTGCTGCACCAATATTACCGGGTTCAGTGGTGTTAACCATAACTATACGAACCTTATCAAAGGTATAATTCTCATCTTTCATTTATCATCCTTAAAAAAATATGCATCCTACGCTTAATATTGCCGTTAAAGCTGCCAGAAAAGCTGGCGACATCATTCTTAGATACCACAATCAGATTGATATTTTAACGATTGAAAACAAAGCTGCCAATGACTTTGTTTCTGAAGTGGACAAGGCAGCTGAGGATGCTATTATAGACGAGTTGAAATACGCCTTCCCTACTCATTCAATCCTAGGGGAGGAAAATGGAGAGATTTTAGGTGATGCAAATTTTCAATGGATTATTGACCCTTTAGACGGCACCACTAACTACCTGCACGGCTTCCCTCAATATGCGGTATCTATTGCCTTATATGAAAACAATGAAGCCACACATGCTGTGGTATATGACCCTTTTAAAGAGGAAATGTTCACCGCTTCCAAGGGTGAAGGTGCTTATTTAAATGAGCAAAGAATACGCACAACTAACACTGATGGCTTTAAAGATACACTTATCGGCACAGGCTTTCCATTCAAAGCACCACAACACTTAGATGCCTATCTTGATATGTTTAAGGCAATTCATCCAAAAGTGGCAGGTATTCGCCGTGCAGGATCTGCTGCTCTTGATTTGGCTTATTTAGCTGCGGGTAGGATGGATGGATTTTGGGAAATTGAGCTTAATATTTGGGATATTGCCGCTGGCGTGCTTTTGGTTAAAGAGGCAGGTGGTTTTGTGGGTGATTTTTCAGGTCGTGATAAATATTTAGAAACGGGCAATGTAGTAGCTGGCAATGAAAAAGTTTTTAAAGAAATTTTAAAAACCATTCACCCGCATTTAACAGCTGATTTGCAACGCTAAAAATTTTATGCAAAAGTCTTTCAAAAGCACTATTTTAAAAGTTTCTTTATTTTTTCTCTTCTTGGCTATTATTTCTATGCTGGTTCAGCAGACTTTGTATCCACAATATATAGATGCACAAGGCGTTCTGCATGAAACCCTGTGGGTGCCAATTGGTGCTTTTTCTTTTATGCTAAGCATATTTATCTTTGTTATTTATTCGCTTCTTTCTATTATAAATTTCATCATCAAGCGTCAAACAAGGTAAGTTGCTTGCCATTTAAATCAACACTTTCTTTACCCATTAAATACACAATCGCTGGACTTTTATCTTCAGGCAAAGGATTTTTATCGGCATTTTCAGCAGGGTATGCTGTGCGTCTCATTTCAGTTTTCATTCTCCCTGGGTCTAGCGAATTCACTCGAATATTGGTCTTTTCTAATTCTTCAGATAGGGTTTTACTCATTCCTTCAATAGCAAATTTACTCACCCCATACGCCCCCCAATAAGCACGAGCCTCCCGCCCTACTGAAGACGATAAAAACAATATACGCGCATCAGCAGATTTATTCAAAGCAGGGATTAAAAATTGTGTCAGCATAAAGGGAGCGTTAACATTAATTTGCATTGTTGAATACCATAATTTAACATCATATTGTTCAATCGGCATTATCGTGCCAATAATCCCAGCGTTATGAATCAGCCCATCCAGTTGCCTAAAATTCGCAAAAATATCGGCTTGTAGTTGCTCATAATGCTCAGGTGTTGCCCCTTCTAAATCAAATGGATAAAGAATGGGTTCTTGATAACCTGCATCTACCACTTCATCATAAGCCACTTCCAATGCACCCAAATCACGCCCAATCATAATTACTGTTGCACCTGCTTTGGCTAAATCCAGTGTCATCGCCTTGCCAAAACCACGATTTGCCCCAGTTACTAAAATAACTTTGTCTTTTAATTCTCCAGTGGTAATTTGATAATCTGTTTTAATGTTCATGATTCGTCCATAGGTAAAGTGGATTGCTTATTGTCTAATAACTCAACTTTTTTAAGCTTTCTTTCTAATACATTGCTTCGTGTTGTTCTGAGTTTTTCCAAAGTGCCTGAAGCGGTGTTAAGTTGTTTTTGCACTTGTTCAAAGACACCAGAAAATGTAGAAAACTCGGTTTTTACTTCGGTTAAAACATCCCATACTTCGGCACTTCTTTTTTGTATTGCCAAAGTTTTAAAACCCATTTGCAAACTGTTTAAAAAAGCTGATAGCGTAGTGGGTCCAGTAACGGTAATCTTATATTGCCTTTGTAATTTTTCAAACAAACTCACATGTCTTAATACTTCGGCATACAGACCTTCATCAGGTAAATACATCACCGCAAAATCAGTAGTATGGGGCGGGTCAATGTATTTACTGGCAATCTCTTTGGCAAATAATTCAATAGATTTTAATACTTTTTTCTGAAATTCTTCTATTTTTATTTTATCGCCCAATTCATAAGCATTAATCAACCTTTCGTAATCTTCTCTTGGGTATTTAGCATCTATAGGTATCCACACTTCACCTTCACTCTTACCTGGCAATTTAACCGCAAATTCAACATTAGCCTGAGAGCCTTTTTTGGTTGCAACATTACAAGCATACTGTTCTGGAGAGAGCATTTGCTCCAAAATAGCACCCAATTGATACTCTCCTAAAGTGCCTCTAGTTTTAACATTTGACAATACTTTTTTCAAATCACCCACATCGTTGGCAACACTTTTCATCTCCCCTAAACCTATATGCACTTGCTCCAATCGCTCACTAACTTGCTTAAAGGATTCACCTAAACGCCGCTCTAAAGTGCTTTGTAATTTTTCGTCAACAGTTTGACGCATTTGCTCTAATTTTTTGCTACTTTCTTCTCTAATATTGGTCAATTGCGTGCCAACTGTTTTTTCAATATGTTTAATATTGTCCGTCGCCTGTTGATTAAATTGTGCTTGCTGTTGATTGAAATCACTAAACTTTTCTTTGATAATGGTGCTAGATTCTTGGTTAAGTTGCTTTTGTTTTTCCTGTTGTTGATTAAATTTTTTATCAACTGTTTCTGTTAATGATTTTTCTAATACTTGAATTGAGTCATTCAATTCTTTTCTATTCTCCTTGGCAATTGTATTAATTTCTTCTCGATTGGTTTTTAATTCATTTTTAAACGCTTCTTCTAGGATTTTAATGGGTGTATCAATGTCAGCCATTACCTCTTTTTTACGCAATAAAAACACCATTAAAATCACCACAATAACCAACAATACCGATATTACAATATCCATTTTTCTAACTCCTTAACCGTGTTAACCAAAAAATCATAACCCCAATCCTGCTCAACTTTACCATAACCATAAGCCACTGCCACGGTTTTAATGCCTGCATTTTTGCCTGCAATCATATCGTTTTTATCATCACCAATAAATAAACATGACTTTGGTTTAACCGCCAATTGTGCACAAGCATAAAGCAGTGGCGCAGGATGTGGTTTATTGTATTTTAAGGTGTTACCGCACACCACAACATCTGGCTTAATGTCTAATTTATTTAGCAATAGTTGGGTTAAATTCTCAGGTTTGTTAGTCACAATACCCCAAAACAATCCTCGCTTTTTAATCAGCATTATCAAGGCATCAATATCAGGAAAAGTTACCGAGTGTTTGTCAATATTATCAGTATAAATTTCTAACAATCTTTGATGTCTCTTGCTGAATTCAGGGTGTGCTTCATCGCAATCAAACCCCATACTTACCAAGGCTTTGCCGCCAAAGGACACCAAGGGTTTAATGTCGTTATACAACTTTTTCTCTAAGCCATTTTCTGACAACAGTATATTCAGTGCATACGCCAAATCTGGTGCTGTATCAATCAAAGTGCCATCTAAATCAAATAAAATAGTGTTGATATCCATATAATTATTTTTTACTTATTTGTTTGTTTTGCAATCATTAGCAACCTTATTTAGAATTTTAAACCCATGCCGTTGTGCAAGTATTCTAGGCATTTTACCTGTCGCTTTTACACTATAGAAACCTTTGCATAAATATGAATAATTATCATAAATCTGCTTTTCGTTGACTTGGCAAAAAATTGAATTTTTCCAATCATTCATATTTATGCAAAGGTCTCATATAAAATAAAATTACTGGATTGCTTTTCCAGCATCTGAAAATTAAAAAAATACTTAATAAAAAAATAAAATATGCTACTAATTCGTTCACTTATCTTTTTCCTTGGAATGTGTATTTTTTCCTTTATTGTGTTTTTATTTGCCATGCTAACCGCTTTATTCCCTTCCAACATTCGCTATAAAATAATATCACAATGGGCTATTTTTAATATCTGGTGGTTACGCATTACTTGCAACATTACAACCAAAGTAATTGGCAAAGAAAACATCCCGATATCGGCTTGTGTTATTATTTCCAACCATCAATCAACCTGGGAATCATTTGCTTTTCAAACAATATTTACACAACAATCTTGGGTGTTGAAACGAGAATTGTTGTGGATACCTGTTTTTGGCTGGGGTTTGGCGCTACTCAAGCCAATTATTATCAACCGTGGTGATAAACTTAAAGCACTTAAAAAAGTTATTAAACAAGGCGTTGCCCGTATTCAAGAAAATATTTTTGTGGTAATATTTCCCGAAGGAACACGCCAACCCTATGGGCAACTTGGCAACTATCAAAGAGGAGGGATTGCCATTGCTCAAAAGGCAGGTTGTGATATTTGCCCTATTTATCACGATGCAGGTAAATTATGGCCTAAAGGCAGTTTTATCAAATATCCCGGCACAATTACTGTGGTGATTGGCAAACCTATTAGCATTACAGGGAAATCAGCCACAATACTCACTCAGGAAGTGAAAGAATGGACTGAAAAAAAATCAAGTGAGACCTACTCAGAGAGACCTTTGCATAATTAATTATATTGTTGGGTGTTGAAAATTTGACAAAAAAGTTCGGCAGTTTTTTGTGTGTCATAAAGTGCAGAATGAGCGTTGGCATCGTTCCACTCAATATTGGCCACACGCATCGCCTTAGCCAAAACGGTTTCGCCATAATATAACGCTGAAAGGCTAACCGTGTCAATGGTTGAAAATTGATGAAAAGGGCTTTTAAGTTTACTCCTCTCGGTGGCAGCACGCAAAAAACCCAAATCAAAAAAAGCATTATGCCCAACTAAAATGGCACGAGTGCATTCTTCATTTTTGATTTCCATATGAACAGTTTGAAAAATATCACTAAGCGCCTGTTTTTCAGTAACCGCCATACGCAATGGATTATACACATCAATGCCATTAAATTTGAGTGCTGACGGTTCAAGATTGGCACCTTTGAAGGGTTCTATATGAAAATGTTGTGGGTCTTTTGGATAAAATACACCGTCATTATTAATGCCAATTATAATGGCACAAACCTCAAGCATAGCATCGGTTTTTTCATTAAAACCACCAGTTTCTATATCAATTACAACGGGTAAATACCCCCGAATGCGTTGTTTAATTTTCATTACAATATGTCCTTAAAAAAGATAGATGAATTACGCTGATGGTCAAACAAATCTTGGCGTTTTTTTGGTAATTCACTAATTTCCATTTTTACAAAACCCTGTTTTAAAAACCATTCAGCATTATGCTTGGATAATGCGAATACTTTGGAAAAATTATCAGCAAATGCTTTTTGCATAACTTTGTTTAATAATTCAACTGAAATTCCTTGGTTTTGCACTTTTTCTGACACTGCTAAAGCATAAATTTCACCCATACCATCTTCTTGGCAGTCTTTTAACCCTACGCAAGCAACCAATCTACCAGACTGCTCAATCCATACAAAATCTGTAATATTATTACTAATTTGCGCATAAGTTCTGGGCAAAATTTTACCCTCCTTGACAAAAGGCATAATTAAGTTCAATATTTGCTGTGCTATATCCAATTTGGTTTAAAAAGGCATTGAGAAAGGTTTTATTTTAGTCTAAAATTCGGTGTTTTATATCAATACAAATGATTATGTCTTCGAATTCAAGAAAATATTCTTCTCAAGTGGTTGACGGCTACGAGCGAGCACCAAGTCGCGCCATGTTATATCCCGTTGGTTTTAAAAAAGAGGATTTTAACAAACCTCAAGTGGGCATAGCAAGCACTTGGTCAATGGTAACACCGTGCAATATGCACATTAATAAACTGGCTGATGAAGCGGAAAAAGGGGTTAATACTGCGGGTGGCAAAGGTGTTATTTTCAATACCATTACCATTTCAGATGGCATTTCTATGGGCTCTGAGGGGATGAAATACTCTTTGGTTTCTCGTGAGGTAATTGCCGATTCAATTGAAACTGTTGTCGGTTGCCAAGGGTTTGATGGCGTGGTTGCTATTGGGGGTTGTGATAAGAATATGCCCGGTTGTATTATTGGTTTAGCCCGTCTTAATCGCCCAGGTATTTTCGTTTACGGTGGCACGATTCAACCAGGTGAAAATCATACCGATGTGGTTAGTGTGTTTGAAGCAGTAGGTCAATATGCCAATAATACGATTGATGCGATTGAATTAGAAAATATTGAAAAAACTGCCATTCCCGGTGCAGGATCTTGTGGCGGTATGTATACGGCAAATACAATGGCAAGTGCAATTGAAGCATTAGGTATGAGTTTGCCAAATTCCTCTGCCCAAGATGCTATTTCAGCAGATAAAAATAACGATTGTATTCGTGCAGGCGAAGCGGTGCTTAATTTACTAGAAAAAGACATTAAGCCAAATGATATTATGACAATGAAAGCGTTTGAGAATGCAATTACTGTGATTATTGCTCTGGGTGGTTCTACCAATGCAGTTCTGCACTTAATCGCTATGGCAAATGCTGCTGGTGTTAATTTAACCATTGACGACTTTACTCGCATTGGTAAAAATGTACCTGTTGTTGCCGACCTTAAACCATCAGGAAAATATATGATGAGTGAGTTGGTTGAAATTGGTGGCACGCTACCCTTAATGAAGATGTTATTAGAAGCAGGATTGTTACACGGTGATTGTATGACAGTTACAGGTCAAACTATGGCGCAAAACTTAGAAAATGTTAAGCCGTATGTTGATTCTCAAGAAATCATCAGAGCATTGGACAACCCTATTAAAAAAGATTCACACCTTAGGATTTTGCGTGGCAATCTTGCTGTTGATGGTGCGGTGGCAAAAATCACTGGTAAAGAAGGTCTGAGCTTTAAAGGCACGGCAAAATGTTTTGGTCGTGAAGAAGAAGCGTTAGCAGCAGTTTTAAATGACCATATTCAAGCGGGCGATGTGATTGTCATCCGCTACGAAGGTCCTGCTGGTGGCCCTGGTATGCGTGAAATGCTTGCCCCCACTTCTGCCGTCATGGGTAAAGGTTTGGGTGGTAAAGTTGCCCTTATTACCGATGGTCGCTTCTCTGGTGGTACGCACGGTTTTGTGGTTGGTCATATTACTCCAGAAGCCTTTAAAGGAGGGGTGTTAGCCGTGGTTGAAGATGGCGATGAAATTTTGATTGATGCTGAAAATAATGTCTTAAAACTCTTGGTTGAGCAATCTGTTATTGATAAACGCTTATCTGGCTGGACACAGCCTAAACCAAACTACACCAAAGGCGTGTTAGCCAAATTTGCAAAACTGGCTAAATCTGCTTCTGAGGGTGCAGTAACTGATTGATATTCAAATTTAGTCTGCTTCTAATCAATTTTATCGCCTTTTTTATATTTTAGATTATTCCAGTGAAAAAACTATTGCTACTGGTGTATGCTACCGATATTAAGCGTGGTATTAGTTGCGTAACTAATAACACTTGAACTGAAAAAGAACACCAGATTGTTTGGTTTATTTTTTTTGCAAAAAGCATTGGCACAAACAACAAAATAAACCCTAATAAAAAAAGGCTTAATAACACTTAAGCCAAAAAGATATTAGAAAACTTATGTCAACTTCTAAAAAATACCTGTGATTCCAGTGGCATTTTTTAGGTTTTTTTAATTTTATGGTTCTATTTTTAGGCTCAGGTAGCAGGCACAAACACCATTTGCCTGTCATCTAAATTAACTGAGGCAACTTGAACTCTGATGGTATCACCAAGTTGAAAAGTTTTACCAGTTCGTTCGCCTTTGAGTTTATGGTGGATATCATCGAAAGCATAGTAATCATCTTTCATATCACGAATAGAAATCATACCTTCGGTATAAACATCGGTAAGTTCGATAAATATACCAAAACCCATTACGCCAGAAATAACACCATTAAAAGTTTCGCCAACTTTGTCACGCATATATTCACATTTAAGCCATTTTTCCACATCACGAGTAGCTTCGTCCGCTCTACGCTCTGTTACGGACAGTTCGGCACCGAGTTCAACCATTCTTTTACTTGGTTTTCTGGTATTTTTAGCCAAAACACGCTTAATAGCACGATGCACCAACAAATCAGGATAACGCCTAATTGGAGAGGTAAAATGCGTATAGTCTTCAAAAGCCAAGCCAAAATGCCCTTCATTAGCAGGCGTATAAACTGCTTGCTTCATCGTGCGCAACACAACAGTTTTAATAATATTTTCATCGTCCCGCCCTTTGGCATTTTCTAATACTTTGGCAAAGTGCTTGGTTTCTGGCTGCTCACCCCCCTCTAGAGTTAAACCGACAGCAGTTAAAAATTGACGAGTAACCTCAACCTTTTCTGCGGTTGGCTTGGGGTGAATGCGATACAGGAAATCTTCCTCATTTTTAGCCAAATACTTTGCTGTGGCTTGGTTTGCCATAAGCATACATTCTTCAATGAGTTTGTGTGCATCGTTACGAGAAGTGGCAACAATGTTGCTAATTTTGCCTTTATCATCGAATAGAATTTGCGTTTCAATGCGGTCAAAATCCATTACACCTCGTCGAGTTCTGGCATCTTTTAAAGTCTTATATAAATCATACAAAGCATTTAGATTGTCCATAACACCTGCATATTCTTGCGTTAATGCTTGATCGTGGTCTTCTAAAATCTTACCAACTTTGGTATAAGTTAAGCGTGCGTGTGAAAACATCACTGCTGAATAAAATTTATAATCAATTAAGTTACCCTCTGAATCAATATTCATTTCACAGGTCATACACAAACGCTCTACATCAGGGTTAATTGAACACAAACCATTGGAAATCGCCTCAGGAAGCATTGGCACTACACGCCTTGGAAAATAAACCGAATTTCCACGCTCAATCGCATCTATATCAAGTGCTGTCCCCTCTTCAACATAATGAGAAACATCGGCAATGGCAACCACTAATTTCCAGCCATTAGCGGTAGGTTCAGCATAAACAGCATCGTCAAAATCACGAGAATCTTCGCCATCAATAGTAACCAATTTCATATCAGTAATGTCAACACGACCTTGCTTATCTTGTGTGGTTACTTCAGTTGGTAAATGTTCAGTTTGTGCTAAAGATTCTTCTGAAAAATCCACGGGAATACCGTTGCGATAAAGTGCAGCTTCAGTTTCAACGCCTTCGTCCATATAATCACCAAGAATTTGAGTAATTCTGCCTTTAGCCAGTTCTTTCAGCGTTGGTGCTTCAATGATTTCAACAACAACAATTTGCTCATTCTTATTATCATCGTTAATTTTAGGAATCACAATATTGTTACAAATGCGTCTATCGTCAACCACTACCCAAGATTTTTCAGAATTAATATGTAAGCGTCCTACCACGGATTTAAGGCTTTCAAGCACTTCAATAATTTCAGAATCACCACGCTGATCAAGCATTCTTACCTTGACTCTATCACCGTGAAAAACCAACTTCATTTGATACGAAGAAAGGCGTAAATCCTTTCCTCCTTCATCCAATACTACAAAGCCAAAACCTTTTGGATTCGCACTAATAGTGCCAACAACAATGTCTTTTTCAGCATCAAAAATACCATACATACCTTCACGGTTCATATTTAATTGTCGATCACGAACCATTGCTTTAAGGCGATGTGTCAAAGGCTTTTTCTGTTTTCCTGTTACTTCAAGTGCATCACACAAATCGTAAAATGAGTGGGGTTGCTTGGCAACATAATCAAGAATATATTCTCTTGAAGGAATTGGATTGTCGTATTTGTCTGATTCTCTTTTTTGGTGCGGGTCATTCATAATTTATTTACTCGTCAAATGGATGGTTCAAAATCAGCGTTTCATCTCGATCTGGACCAGTGGATAAAATATCTACAGGCAAATTTGAAAGTTCTTCAATTTTGCGAATGTAGTCTTGTGCCTGTTGTGGTAAACCATCAAATGAATCACTACCAATAGTAGAAGTGTTCCAACCTGGCATTTCAATATAAATAGGTTTGGCATCGGCATAACCTTGTGCATCATACGGTGGTGTGGTAATTCGTTTGCCATTCAGTTCATAGGCAACACAAATTTTAATTTTATCTAAAGAATCTAAAACATCTAATTTAGTTAGGCAAATGCCTGTAACAGCGTTTAAATTAAATGAGCGGTTAAGTGTTACCATATCCAGCCAACCACAACGACGCTGGCGCCCTGTAGTTGCGCCAAATTCACGACCTATTGTGCCTAACACTTTGCCAATTTCATCACCTTCATCAGTGGTAACATCGTAAATAAGTTCTGTTGGAAATGGTCCGCCACCCACACGAGTGGTATAAGCTTTAACAATACCAAGCACATAATCAATATCTGTCACACCAACGCCTGAACCTGTTACTGCACCACCTGATGTGGTATTTGATGAGGTTACAAAGGGGTAAGTGCCTTGATCAATATCAAGCAATGCACCTTGTGCACCTTCAAATAAAATATTTTCATTATTGGCAATATGTTGATGAATTTGCTCTGTCACATCTGTAATCATTGGGATTACCGTTTTAGCCTGCTCTAAAGCTTCCACCAATACAGTGTCATAATCTAAAGCATCGGCACCATAATAATGGCTCAATGCAAAATTATGATACTCCATAACTTCTTTAAGCTTCTCAGCAAAAGATTTTAAATCCAATAAATCGCCAACACGCAATCCACGGCGGGCTACTTTATCTTCATACGCAGGGCCAATACCGTTACCTGTTGTGCCAATTGCAGACTTACCACGCTTGGCTTCGCGCGCCTTATCAAGCGCAACATGATAAGGCATAATTAGTGGGCAACCCGGTGAGATTTTGAGGCGCGATTTTGCATCAACGCCAGCCACATCTAGCTCACCTAATTCTTTAATCAATGCCGACATGGAAAGAACCACACCGTGACCAATTAAACACTCAACACTATCACGCAAAATACCCGATGGAATAAGGTGTAATACGGTTTTTTGACCCTTAATAACCAAAGTATGTCCTGCATTATGTCCACCTTGAAAGCGCACAACGCTAGCCACTTTGTCCGTGATTAAATCCACCACTTTGCCTTTACCTTCATCACCCCATTGAGTACCGATGATGACTACATTTTTTGACATATTTATAATTCCTAATTATTTTGTTTGTGATAAAAACTTCAAATCAAATGAAAAACCTGTTGCCGCCCTTGATTGCCCAAACGATGCACTAAGTCCATTGTAACGACCCCCTTGTGCTAATGCCTTTGAATAATGCTCATTATAAGCAGAAAATACAACGCCTGTATGATACTCATAAGTTTTAAGCTCACCGAGGTCAAGCACTACTTGAACATCTGCACTACTTAATTGTGCATTAATACTGGCTAAATCCTCAATGGCCACCTTTGCTTTTGGAAAATCTTTAAACAAAATCAATGCTTCCTCTAACACACTTGCATCGCCCTCTAAAGTAATCAATGCACTGAATTTTTCAGGATTTTTTAAAGCGTTGTTACTTAAAAATACTGCCAAATCTGGCACAGAGCGTTTAACAAAGATTTGCCGAAGTGCAATCACTTGCTCATCGTTCAACGATTCACTTTCAATTAAAGCATCAAAAATAGCAACATTACCTAAACTTAAAGCAATTGGACTAATGGTAAGTAACTGTAAACTCTCAAGCATAAGTTCAATCACTTCAACATCTGCACCAATATCATCAGAGCCATATAATTCTGCACCTGCTTGAATTGGCGAGCGTGATGCATAAAAATCATCAGCTTTGGTTTGTAAAATAGCATTAATATAACAATACTTCTCTACTTTTCCACTGTCTTTTTTAGCATCAATGCGTGCAATTTGCGGGGTAATGTCGGCGTGTACACCCAGCATTTTGCCACTAACAGGATCTAGAAATTTAAAGGTTTTTTCATTCACTGAATCACTGGTAAGTAGCAACGACTCAACATTTTCCACCATTGGTGGAATAACAAGGTTAAAACCCTTTTCAACATACAAATCAATTAACTGCCTGCGTATAGACTCAAATACCAATGCTTTATCACCAGTCAATTCGTCAATACCTTCAGGTAATTGCCAAGTACTCACAATGATTATTTAAAATGGCGAAAAAATTCTGTGTTTGGATTTAACACCATAATATCGTTTTGCCCTGTAAATGATTTTTTGTAAGATTCTAATGCTCGATAGAATGAATAAAACTCCGCATCTTTGCTATAAGCTTTTGCATAATTATTAGCAGAAACTGCATCCCCTTCACCTCGAATCTTTTCAGAATCACGATAAGCATTTGCCAAGATAATAGTGCGCTCTTTATCAGCTGCTGCCCGAATAATTTCCGCTTCCTCTGCACCTTTTGATCTAAACTCTTTGGCAACACGATGACGCTCTGCTTGCATACGACGATACACAGAGTTTAGCACTTCTTGAGATAAATCAATACGCTTGATACGCACATCAATAATTTCAATGCCGAACTTGCTAATATCCTTTTTTGCTAACTGTTTAATATTTACCATAATTTCACTACGCTCACCAAAAACCACATCGGCAATAGTGCGCTTAGAAAATTCACTTTTGAGTCCTGTTTTGATGATTTGTGCCAAACGGTTATTGGTTCTTATCATATTGCCACCAGTTGACTTGTAAAACTGCTCAGCATCAATAATGCGCCATTTCACATAATAATCAACATTAACATTTTTCTTTTCACCAGTTAAAAAACGCTCTGCGGGGGCATCTAATGTCTGAATTCGATTGTCAAACTTCACCACATTGTTGACAAATGGAGCCTTAAATTTAAGCCCTGGTTTTTGATCAACAGTAACAATCTCACCCAAACGCAACTTAACTGCTATTTGTGTTTCACTCACTGTGTATAACGATAAACTACCAATGAACAACAAAATTACCAGAATAATTAATATAAGCTTTTTCATTATCTAACCTCCCTATTGCGGAAAACATTTCTAATACTTTTACCTTGTCCAACTTGATCCGACTGCGAATCTTGAATAATAATCTTATTAGGTTGCGTATTATTATTCAATAATTTATCAATTGGCAAATACATCATACTATTTGCCTTTGAGTCAACCACTACCTTGCTGGTATTTGCCAACACGCTTTCCATAGTTTCCCGATACAAACGCTCTTTAGTCACCTTTGGTGCTTTCGTGTATTCCGCTAAAATTTGCCCAAAGCGTGATGCTTCACCTTCAGACTTGGAAACTACCTTTGATTTATACGCCTTAGATTCTTCCAATATGCGTGCCGCTTTACCACGAGATTTTGGCAAAATATCATTTGCATAAGTTTGCGCCTCATTAATCAAGCGTTGCTTATCTTCACGCGCTTTTACCGCATCGGAAAACGCCGCTTGTACTGGCTCTGGTGGTTGTGCATCTTGCATATTAACAGTTGTAATTAACAAACCTACTTTATAAATATTAAGTAACTCTTGAGATTTCTCCTTAATACTGTCTGCAATTGCCGCACGACCTTCGGTTAAGACATAATCCATAGAATTTTTACCAACCACTTGACGAATAGCACTTTCAAGCACTTGACGCAAAGTCATCTTAGGAGCAGCAACATTAAATAAGTAATCTTGAGCATCGTTAATTTTATATTGCACGGCAAACTTAGCGTTAATCATATTCTCGCCTTTAGTTAGCATCAACGATTCAGATGACACATTGCCACCACGACGATTTCTAACGGCATCTCTATAACCAATTTGCATATCTTGAATTTCTTCAACATTAATACGACTTAGGCTCTCAATCGGATAGGGGAGATGCCAATGTGGACCTTGCCCAGTTTCCTCTTGAAACGCACCAAAACGCAATACCACACCTTTTTCAGCAGGATCAATAATATAAATACCAGACATAAGCCATAACAACAAGCCAATAATAAAGATATACTTAATCCCTCCTATTGGGGGTGAGGTAGATTTTTCAGAATCTGGGCGTGGTTTGCCAGCAAAAATGCCACTAAATTTATTTTTAAAATCTTTAATCACTTCATCTAATTCTGGTGGTGTTTGACCATTTCCACCCCAAGGATTCTTTTTATCATCATTCCAAGCCATATGCATTATCCGTTTATTAAATTACAAAATTCTCAACTATTTTACCCAAAGCATATTTGTTAATGACCCTATTATTTATTATATTTTTTTTAATTACAAAACAACTTTAGTTTAAAAATAAAGTGTAAATACAACGCTAACTCTTACCGTTACAGTATTTACAAAAAAATATTAGCACTATTTAATGATTTCACAATAATATTTATACTTTCTATTTTTTTGGATTGGGGAATAACACATTGAGACCCTTTACATAAATACGAATAACTAAAAGCAGTTTTTTTGTCAATCCTCTATACTATATGTAGAGACCTTTGCATAAATCAACCAAAACCACGCCAATCCAGTAAAATGACAACCATCTAAAATCAATCAAAAATAACAACAATGTCTTGGAAACAAACAATTCAAAATTCATTCGCAGACTCTCTTGTTATAGAGCATAAATCTCTATCAGAGCTTGATGATGTGCATAACATCATCAATTAGGCAGAGATAGAGTAAACCTTATCAAATCTTTATTCATCTGTGCGAGGTGCGCCTAGCTACCCGCCACTAATGATGTTTAAGGTTCTTATTCTCCAAGCTTGGTATAACTTAAGCGATGAAGCCTTAGAGAAGCAAATCAACACTCACCTAGAGAGAAACTCTATCACTGTCTCACTCGGATCAATCAACATTATTGATGCCACCGTCATTGAAGCCAAACAGTCTCGCAAGCGCAAAGGCAAAGATGGCAACAACACTCAAGACTCTGAAGCGGGCTACAATGTTAAAACTGCAGCTGATGGCAAGCGTAAAACCACCTATGGCTTTAAGGCGCACGCTAATGTTGACGAGGATGGCTTTGTCAAGAAGATGACCTTTACACCAGGCAATGTGCATGATTCACAAAAGTTTGACAAGTTGCTGGATTGTGGGAGGGCTAAAGACAAATTAAAAACCTGTGGTGAAGTCTATGCCGATAGCACATACGCCAACAAAAAGAATGACAAAAAACTGGGCAAGAAAAATAACAAAGTCTTGCACAGAGCCTACAGAAATACACCACTCACGCAAGTGCAAAAACAAGAAAACAAACAGCGCTTAAGCATTCGTTATATCGTAGAACGCACTTTTGGCTTGCTAAAACTTCATCACGGTTTAGGTAAAGCAAGATACCTTGGATTAGAGAGAAACAAAACCAGAGCGCAACTGATTGCCATGAGTCATAACCTTAAAACTGGCATGAATATTTTTAAAGAAATGCAGCGATTAAAAAGCCTAAGGGATTATTACATCCAGTGAGTAAAAAAGGCTAAAAAGAGAGAAATAAGGCTAAAAAAATCAGACAAACAAGGTGTTTTTTAGATTTTTATGGAAAAATACGGAAATTTTGAGCTATTTTTTTTGAAAAATTGCAAAGGTTGAGAATAGGATGGGGAGTTATGAATTATGCAAAGGTCTCATGTAAAAGGTTTTATATCAACCTAGCAAGTCAATAGTCAAAAAAATAAACGCAGATAATGTTAAAATTCAAACTTATTTTTATTACACTAACTTGGAATTACTTAATGAGAAAGCAACTTGTTCTTTTTACGCTTGTTTTGTTACCAGGTATGATTAATGCACAAGAGAGGGGATATGCCATCAGTTGTGGTAGCACGCCGCCATTGCTTTTTCCTAAACAAGTTCTTGCTACAGACTCTAAAGATATTAAGGTAGTTGCAGATCACAGTGAGAGCAGTAAAGGTAACTATTTATTGACTGGCAATGCGTCTTTAAATTCAGCCGAATTTTATCTATCCGCAGATAAAATCACAGTAGAAAAAAACGCCGAAGTTTCAGGCGCCAGTGGCAATGTTAAATTCCAAAGCAAGCAAGTTATGCTCACTGCTGACAACATTTTTATTAAAAAGAAAAATGAGGCAACCCAATCTATTTTTGAACAAGCTCAGTATCACTATACAGATACTAAAATTAATGGCAAAGCAAAAAAAATTGTCAACGATGGCAGTAAGCAAATCTTTGATTCAATGACTTATAGTTTATGCCCAATAGGCAACACAGATTGGCAAATGAAAGCGGACAAGGTTACACTTAACCCAAAAACCAATTATGGTATTGCTAAAAATGTTACGATTAAATTTATGGGTATACCAATCTTTTATACACCACACTATGAATGGGTGTTAAAAGGTAGAGATTCTGGCTTTTTAATGCCAAGTATAGGCAGTTACACTGAATCAGATTCCAGTAAAAATAATGGCTATCAATTTCGCATTCCTTACTATTTTAATCTTGCTCCTAACCGAGATTTCTTATTAACACTTAATCAACTGACTACCCGAGGCAGTGTAATTGAAGGTAAATATCGTCAATTATTAAACAAAGGTCGTATTGAAATTGAAGGTCATTACCTCAACAAAGACAAAATAAAAAAAGATAATCGATGGTTGCTCAATACGCAACTAAACCTTTCTTTAAATAAGGAAACTGAATTAACCCTTATTACTAATCGCGTGTCCGACCGTGCGTATTTTAAAGAAATTGCTCATGAAAATACAGATAAATCTGCATTAATGTCTTCCATTAATGTAGGCTATGAAAACAAAAAAAACAATCTAAGTGCATCAATATTTGCCGAGAATGAACAATTACTCTCTGGTAATACAGAATATACTCGTGTGCCCGAAATTTCCATTAGTAAAAAAGTCATAAATCCGAACAACAGGGAAATTAATTTTTCTGCAATAAGCACTAAATTTAAACACAAAGACCCCACTAAAGAAACAGGCACTCGTCTTCACACACAAGCAGCCTTTGTGCGTAATATTGAAACCAGTGCTTATTCAATAAAACCTAAATTTACCCTCTCTAAAACCAAATATTTAATGAATGACAAAGCGAATGAAGACCGCTCTATATATAGTTTTAACATTGATTCAAAATTACTTCTTGAAAGGAATACTTATTTATTTGGTAAAAACTCAATACAAACACTAACCCCAAGATTGGCTTACAATTACACACCAGAAAGGAATCAAAGCGCCTTGGCTAATTTTGATTCTGAAAAAATAAATGAGTCGTATGAAAATCTATTTTCAGGCAAAAAGTTTACTGGCCTTGACCGAATCAGCAAAACCAACGATATTGTTATTGGACTTGAATCTGATTTTATTAATAAAAAAACAGGGGCAACTTATTTAACACTCAAAATTGCACAAGCACGCCATTTAAATGACACGACTTTAAACAAAGAAGGCAATCTAGTCTCCCAAAAAAAATACTCAAATATTGCCACCGATGCTGAGCTAACTTTAGATAAATTTACACTTGGCAATACTTTACAATACGACCCAAATACCAGTAAAATAGCCAAAAGTAGCAGTCTACTTGGTTATGTTGTAAGTCCTAAAAAATTCATCAATTTTACACATTCAAACGATGGTGAACAAAGGTCGGCAGGTATATATGGTGCTTACCCAGTTACTCAAAAAATCCATTTATTTGCAGGTATTAACCGTTCGTTAACTGATTCAATTAACAATAAAAAAACTGCTGGTATCGCCTATGAATCTTGTTGCTGGGCAGTGCGTATCGTGCGTTTTAATGAATATACAGGTGCGGATACTTATGACAAAATAACCAAATTTGAATTAATACTTAAAGGTTTGGCCTCAAGCGATTCTACTTTAGCTAAGCGTCTGAAAAAAGAAATACCAAATTATTTAACCGATCTAAATAACTAAAAAATATGAGGCTCCATTGAAAAATCTATTTGCACTTTTATTAACACTTTCATTTGCCACATTCGCTGTGCCAAATAGTATTATTGCTATTATCAATGATACTGTTATTACCATGGATGATATCAATACTCAGATTGATAAAAACGCCACAACAGAGCAAAAATTAGCACTAATTGAACAAGAAATTGACATCGAGTTACAAAAAGAAAAAATACAAACACTGGGCATTAAGCCCAAACTAGAGATTATTAATATCGCCCTAAAAAGTATTGCCGCACAAAATGGTTTAACTTTAACGCAACTACGCGCCAATAATCAATTTGACCAAATTGTTAAAACCGTCATTCAAAACCTCTCCCTTAAAGGGCTTAAACAACTGGTTTTACAACAAAACAACATTACTATAACACAAGCAGAAATTGACAACGAAATACTCAATAATCACAATAAAGTGGATAATGTGACAGAGGCATATTTGGCTGACATTAAAGCACAACTTATTTATAACAAGCAAAATGCTTTTTTTCAAAGTTGGACAAAGGACTTACGAAAAAATGCTTATATAGAAATTTTTAAACACAAGCTATAACCATTTTATTATGTCTAAATCTATTATCATCTTTGGATTTCACGCAATCCAAGCACAATTAGAAAGTAATCCAGAATGCTTACTCAAAATCTATACACTAGACAATCGTCACGACAAACGCCTAAATACAATAACCACGCAACTCAATCAACTCGGTTTTAATACCTTTCCAGCCAGTAAACAACAACTGAATAAACTTACCAAGAACCAAGTACACCAAGGTATTGCTGCAGAAATATTACTACCCACTTTGCCCAATCAAGATGGATTAATGAACTACATTGCCAAACTGAAAAAGACCGCCTTAATACTAATTTTAGACTCCATTCAAGACCCAAGAAATCTGGGTGCTTGCCTTCGTAGTGCTAATGCTGCTGGTGTAGACTGTGTGATAATTAACAAGGATGGGTCAGCACCTATTAGTGCACTGGTGCATAAAACTTCAGCAGGTGCACTCAATCAACTCAAAATATTTTCAGTAACAAATCTTGCGCGCACAATTAAAGCACTTAAAGAAAAAAATATCTGGGTGATTGGCTTAGATGGCTCAACGGAAACTTCACTCTATCAAGTGGATTTAACCACACCCAGTGCTATTATTATGGGCTCTGAAGGCTCAGGTTTGCGTTCATTGACTAAAAAATCTTGTGACCAACTGGCCATGATTCCAATGCAAGGCAACATAGAAAGTCTTAATGTTTCAGTGGCAACGGGTATTGCGCTATTTGAAGCCAGCAGACAACGCTTAAATTAAATGCATAACGCTCTTTATTTTTGGTAAAATTATCAGGTTTTTATGATGAAGCAAGGAATACCAGAACAAATTAAACTTTTTAAGTTTGCCTCCAAGGCGCTAATCTTCTCACAAGTGTATCAAGTGAGGGATTTTCCTAGAATCAGCGAACTCGCTGGCAATCAAGATTCAGCCGTTGATGTTATACTTAATTTTAGCCTTGAAGAAGGTAGAATTCCTTGCATCAAAGGTGAGATAAAGTTAGATTTGGCACTTACCTGTCAACGGTGTTTAGATGAAGTCAGTGTTCATCTAGCGCCTAAGTTCCAACTTGCTTTTTTAAAGAACGAGCAACAAGGTGAAGCACTAGGTGCAAACTTTGAGACGATTCTAAATACTGATGAGGAATTTTCAACAATAGAATTTATAACGGATGAAGTGTTAATATCTGTACCGATGACACCCATGCATAAGCATAAGTGTGCATCGTATCAAGACACACAACCAATAAAGAAGCAAAAGCGTGAAAACCCTTTTGCAATATTAAAACAGTTAAAAAACAAGGAGTAAAAAATGGCCGTACAAAAAAGTAGAAAAACCCCTTCAAAAAGAGGCATGCGTCGTTCGCACAATGCATTAAAAAATCCAGCTTTATCTGAAGATCAAGAAACAGGTGAAACACACTTGCGTCACCACATTACCGCCGATGGCTATTACCGTGGTAAGCAGGTGATCAACAAAACAGAAGAAATTCCAGAAGTAGAAGCCTAAACACCAATGTCAATCAAGGTATCAATTGATGCCTCAGGGGGTGATTACGGTATACCTACTACTATTGTAGCGGGTATTGAGGCCTTGAGCGTATTTCTAGATTTACATTTGGTCTTTGTAGGTGAGCAGTCTGATATTCAAGCAGAGCTTGATAAACATACTCACGCCAAAAAATACGCTAATCGCTTTAGCATTACGCACGCCAGTGAAGTTATTACCATGCATGAGTCGCCCTCAACAGCATTACGAAAAAAGAAAGATTCTTCTATGCGTGTTGCCATTAATTTAGTTAAAGATGAAACCGTTGATGCTTGCGTCAGTGCTGGCAATACTGGTGCTTTAATGGCAATCTCTCGCTTTGTTCTTAAAACCATTCGGGGTATTGATCGCCCTGCCATTATGGGACGCATACCAACCATGGACGGACACACACATATGCTGGACTTAGGGGCAAATGTTGACTCCAAGCCTGAGGCACTACTTGAGTTTGCAATTATGGGGGCTATCGCAGTAGAATATACTGAAAATATCGCCTCACCTACTGTTGGATTACTTAATATTGGCGAAGAAGAAATGAAAGGTAACGATAAGATTAAGAAAACCTCAGAATTGCTAAAAGCATCGAACCTAAATTATGTTGGCTTTGTTGAGGGCAATGATATTTATAAAGGCACAGTTGATTTGGTGGTTTGCGATGGCTTTGAGGGTAATATCGCACTCAAAGCTAGCGAAGGTGTGGCATTAATGATGGGGCATTACCTTAAGCAAGCTTTTACTAAAAATATCTTCACCAAGTTAATTGCCCTGATTGCTACTCCAGTTTTAAAAGACTTTAAATCTAGTCTTAATCCTGGAAAATATAATGGTGCCAGTTTACTGGGGTTACGAGGTATTGTAATTAAAAGCCACGGTGGTGCTGATGTTGATTCGTTTTTTCAAGCAATTAAAGAAGCATATCTTGAGGCACAAGTTAAAATTACCGAAAAAATAGCCACGCAAGTTTCACTAGAATTAAAACAAAATCATGAATAAATTTGCAAGAATTGTCGGCACGGGTTCTTATTTGCCACCAACAGTTGTTACCAATGCCGACCTGTCTAAAACTATTGACACATCAGATGAATGGATTACCAGTAGAACAGGCATTAAAGAAAGACGCAAGGTAACCAACGAAACTACCTGTGACTTAGCTGTAATTGCCGCTAATAATGCACTTGATATGGCAGGCATTGCACCCAGTGAATTGGATTTAATTATTTTAGCCACTACCACACCTGATAAAATTTTTCCAGCCACTGCCACCATGTTGCAAAATGCTATTGGTGCCAACTGCCCTGCCTTTGATTTGCAATCAGTTTGTGCAGGCTTTGTTTTTGCATTGACGACTGCTGAACAGTATATTAAAACGGGATCCGCTAACAAAGTATTGGTTGTTGGTAGTGAAACTCTGTCTCGTATTGTTGATTGGAATGATCGCTCTACCGCTATTTTATTTGGCGATGGTGCTGGTGCTGTTGTGCTAAGTGGTAGCGAAGAAACGGGGATTTTGCATTCAAAACTTTTTAGTGATGGTAGCTACCTATCTTCTTTACAAGTCAGCAACAATTACATTAATGAAACAGGTTTTATTGAAATGGCAGGCAATGAAGTCTTTAAAATCGCTGTCAACCGATTGTCATCTTTGGCACAAGACACTTTAACAGCCTGCAATATGATGCCAGAAGAGTTAGATTGGATGGTGCCACATCAAGCCAATATCCGCATTATTTCAGCTGTTGCTAAACGCATTAACACACCTATGGATAAAGTCGTTGTTACCTTAGACAAGCACGGTAACACTTCCGCCGCTTCAATCCCTCTAGCACTTGATATAGCCGTGCGTGATGGTCGCATTCAAAAAGGGCAAAGTCTGTTATTTGAAGGTATTGGTGGTGGTTTTAGTTGGGGCAGTGTTCTGGCTAGGTTTTAAAATCTTCTGCTTTGTAGTTTTTGTGTAAGTGCTTGTAATTTTTCAGTATTCACACTCAATAATTTTAAATTATTGAACGCTTGTTGATAGAGGCTTTCATATTCAGCTTTTGAAGCTTCTAAACCAAGCAAAGCAGGATAAGTAGGTTTGTTTTTCTCCGCATCGGAATTCTGTTTTTTGCCCAAAACTTCTTCAGGCGTAAGCACATCTAATACATCATCTTGAATTTGATAAGCCAAACCAATATTTGCAGCAAAATGTGTTAACGCTTGACTGTCTTCATCACTACAACCAGAAATTAAAGCACCCATCTTTACCGCACAACTGAGCAAAGCACCCGTTTTCCTTTGGTGCATATCCTTTAAAGTATCCACATCAATTATTTTTGAAACCACACCCAAATCAATTGATTGCCCTTCTGCCATTTCAAAAGCCGCCTGAGTAAGCGTCTGTAACATATTGATTCTAACAACGGTTGACAACTGATTGTCACTGGCCAATACTTCAAAGGCCAAAGCCTGTAAACCATCCCCCGTTAAAATGGCTTGCGCTTCACCAAATCGCTTATGACAAGCAGGCTGATTATGACGAATATCATCATCATCCATTGCAGGCAAATCGTCATGAATTAAAGAATAAGCGTGAATTAACTCCACTGCACAAGCACTGGAATCTGCCCAATCAAGATTGACACCAAAAGTATCAGCAACAGTATAGGTTAAAATCGGTCGAAAACGCTTGCCACCACACAAAACACTATAACGCATCGCCTCAGTTAAACTCCCTTGATTAGATAAAACCTTGTCTAAGCATTGGTTAATGCGTTGTGCGTAATCCATTTTATGATTCTTTATTTGGCTCTTGGGTAAAAGGTTGTTGAGCATGATAATTATCATCCGCACTGAGTATGGCTATTTTTTGCTCCGCTTCACTCAACGCTATTTGACATTGTCGTGTTAAAGCAACACCCCGCTCAAAATTCTTTAAAGAATCTTCCAAACTGAGATCGCCACCTTCCATGGTTTGCACAATAGTTTCCAAGTCTTTTAAACCTTTATTAAAATCAAATCTTTTCGTCATTATCTGTCTCCACCGCCCCCAGCTTTGTGTAATATTTTATCCATTAACCAAGTGGGCAATACCCTAATCAAAAACGCAAATAATTTGGTTGGGAAAGTTACATGGTAATGAATTTTTGCGTGCTTTGCACTTAACGCATGTATACAACATTTTAGCACCGCTTCTGCAGGCAGAGTGAAATCTGCCAAATCTTTTGACTGTAAACGCACAACCATTTTTTCATAATTAACCCGATAATCGCTATTCTGCTTGTCAATATGTTTATTAAACGCTTTATAGGCATTGATTCTAAAATCAGATTCAATCGGCCCAGGGCGAATCAATGATAATTGCACATTGGTATTCGCTAACTCCAATCTCAAAGTATTAACCAAACCTTCAATGGCAAATTTAGAAGCATTATAAGGTCCACGAAATGGCATTGCCACAAAACCTAATACCGAACTCAAATAAACAATCCGCCCTATATTTTGATGCTTCATTTTTGGTAACACTAAATTGGTCAGTTCGTGCCAACCAAACACATTAACCTGAAATTGCTCCTCAAGCGCCTCACGAGAAACATCCTCCAATGCCCCCATTTGCCCATAAGCACCATTATGAATTAAACCATATAACGACTCAGTTTGTTCAAAAATAGCACTCACTGCTGCCTTAATAGAAGCAGATGATGACAAATCCAATTGATACCCTTCAAAGCCTTGAGCTTTCAAATTTTCTACATCTTTGGCTTGTCTAGCAGTGGCAAAAACTCGATAACCTGCTTGCTTTAACCCTTGGGCAACACAAAGTCCAATACCACTAGAACAACCTGTAATTAAAATAGATTGTGCTTTAAATGTCATTATTATGCTGTGCTTCAGTCCAAAATTTTGCCACTTCTTTAAGTTCTGGGTTAATGCTTTTCGAACGCAATACTAAAAAATCATAAGCAATTCTAAATCCTCGATGCTCCAACAACGGTTTCACTTTTTTAGGATGCATCTTTTCTAATTTTGACTGCATTATCCAAATATCTTTCATTTTAGCGGTTAAATATCGTGGCATTGACACTTGTTTAATTTGTCTGATAATCGCTTCATCGCAGGCTTGTGCCTGTGCCAAATGAAAAGAATGCTGTTTCTTTTTAATCAATGCAAAGCGTTCATTTTGCGCTTGCCATAAAAACACTGCAAACAAAAAGGCAGGAGTTACTGGCTTGCCATTTTTAATACGCTCAGAGGTATTATTACACGCCTTTTTAATAAAATCATTTTTATGCGTTTGCTTAAACAAGTGCTTGAGTAAGCCATACCGCTCTAACTGCTCATACACCTTAAACGAATATTCATTCTGAAACAACTTAATACACTCTTCATACAGGCGTACCGCCGAAACATTACCAAGCAAAGAGGCTTGTTTTAAAATAGCAGCTTTGATTTCTTCGCTCATTTTTGCATTAAGTTTTTCACTAAAACGAACTGCGCGTATCATTCGCACAGGGTCTTCTATAAAGCGTTTTGTAGCATCGCCAATCATATGGATTTCACCCGCTTCAAGGTCTGCTAAACCACCAACATAATCAATCACTTCTTTCTTATGGATATCGTAATACAAGGCATTAATATTAAAATCTCTACGAACCACATCGTTTTCTAATTTACCATAATGATTATCACGCACAACCACACCATTTTTAGCAGTTTGCACTTTTCCAGAACGAAAAGTAGCCACTTCAATAAAATCGCGTGCACCAAATAACACATGCACCAAACGGAAACGCCTGCCAATCAAGCGTGAGCGTCTAAAAAGTTTATTGACTTGTTCGGGTTTGGCGTTGGTGGCAATATCAAAATCTTTAGGCTTTAAATTTAATAGCAAGTCCCTCACACAACCACCAACCAAATAAACTTCAAAGCCTGCTTCGTGAATAGTATTCACAACTTTTAATGCATTTTTATCCAACAGTTTTTTATCAAACTTAATGAATTGACGAATAGGCTTGGCATTGGACTTTGCACCTAAAAAGATTTTTTTTAAAACACTACGAATTCTTTGCATAATTATTTGCACCCATTGTCAATGCAATTATAGATTAACAACACTTTTAGGTTCCCAGCCTTGTTGTTGGTGTTCAGCGATTACCGTGGTATAAACGCCACCACGCACATTGAAAATGGCTTTGAGGCGCATAAAGCGTGGGTCAGTTGCTGTTATCAAATCTTCTAAAATTTGATTGGTAACCGCTTCATGAAAAGCACCTTCATCACGAAACGACCAAATATACATTTTTAAAGATTTCAGCTCAACACAAGCTTTATCTGCAATATATTCTAAATATAGCGTGGCAAAATCAGGTTGCCCTGTCTTGGGACACAAGCAAGTAAATTCTGGTAATTCGATTTGAATAACATAATCACGCTCAGGGTTTGGGTTATCAAAAACCTCTAAAGTTTTACTGGATTGAGAGGACATTACATAAGTTCCTTTAAAAATGTGAAGTTATTTTACACGCCTTACGAAAAAACGCGTCAGTGTTCTGAATTTTTCGTATCGATAACCATACAGGATAAAAATAAACCCAAGCATCAGAAAATGCACCCACCACAATCCACCCCATATAGAGTTATCCCCATGCTCTAAAGCTGATTTAGCAATCATTAAGGCGTTGTTATACAAAATAAAAATAGCAACGCCAAATAACGCACCTAAATTTTTTCCACCCCTAGGAGATGCTTTGCCTAACAAAACCCCCAAAAGTGACAAAATAAAGATGCTAAGCGGTTGTGATAGTCTCCATTGAAATTCTGCCGCTTCTTTAAAACCATCTGAATAGAATAAATCAACCATACTTTGTGATTCTATTTGTATACTATCTAGCTTAAATTGCTGATGTTTGCCATCTATAATATGCAAATCATACAAATCAAAGTTCAATATTTTTTTATTGTTGTTACCCGGGAAACCATGATAACGAACACCATCCTTAAGGCGTAAATAAGTGTTATTGGTGATTGGGTCTATGTGTTTTTGCGCTTTTTTTGCCAATGTAATAATAGGCTCATCCCCCACCAAAGTATAAATAAACACTTCTTCCATAATTTTCTGTGTGTCTTTGGTGCCATTCACTACTTTGGTGGCATAAAAAATAATATCGCCACCTTTGAATTCTTGAAATTCTTTTTGTTTGATAAAATCAAACTCTGGAGTATGTTCACTACGGCTTATAACAAGGTTTTTTTGTTGCTTTGCCCAAGGCACCACTAGAGTAGTCAACAACAGAACAAAAATAAAAATAGGCAATACTACTGGCTGAATAAACACCATAAAATGTTTATCACCAACGCCAAGTGAATTCATTACAATTGCTTCTGAGTCTTTATAGAGTTTGCCAATAGCAAGAATAATTGCCAGAAATAAAGACAAAGACACGATTAAAGGCATATCCTTAATCATATTAAAAGCAATCAATGGCAATAAATCGGTAGTAGAAACGCCATATTCTAGACTTTCTTGCACCATTATCACCACTTGGTTGCCAAAAATTATCAAACTAATAATCAGAAAAATAGCGGCTGATATCCCCCACACATTACGCATTAAATATTTCGCAACAATCGTATCGATTAAATAATAGGCTTGTTTAAAGTTGGGTATTTTGCTAAATCTCTTCATAATCTAAGTATAAAGGGGTTTTTAACCATAAGAAACCTTTGTGTAAAATGCACCATTTTTAAGTAAAAAAAACGCTATTCTATGCTCCATTTAAATGGCATTTGAATTATGCAAAAAGGCCTCTTGCCAAGAAAGAGTTTATTTTTTTTGTGACATTGATGTGAAAAAATCACTATTGGTTTTACTTAGCTTGAGACGGTCAATCAAAAATTCTGCTGCTTCCACTGTATCCATTGGGTGCAAAATTTTACGCAAAATCCATATTTTCTGTAATTCCTTTTCATCAGTAATCAACTCTTCACGACGCGTTCCAGAGGCATTAATATTAATGGCTGGGAATATACGCTTTTCACTCAAACGACGCTCAAGATGTAATTCCATATTGCCCGTGCCTTTAAATTCTTGATAAATAACCTCATCCATTTTAGAACCTGTATCAATCAAAGCAGTTGCAATAATGGTAATACTACCACCATTTTCAATATTTCTCGCCGCACCAAAAAAACGCTTTGGACGCTGTAGCGCATTTGCATCTACACCACCCGTCAATACTTTGCCCGAAGACGGTGCAATTGTATTGTAAGCACGAGCCAAACGGGTAATAGAGTCTAATAAAATAATGACATCTTTACCTTGTTCTGCACGACGCTTGGCTTTTTCAATAACGATTTCAGCCACTTGCACATGACGCTTTGCTGACTCATCAAAAGTAGAGGCAACCACTTCGCCACGAACAGTGCGTGCCATTTCAGTTACCTCTTCAGGGCGTTCATCAATCAATAAAACAATCAATTCGCATTCTGGATGGTTGCGAGAAATAGAAGAGGCAATATTTTGCATAATCATGGTTTTTCCAGCCTTAGGCGGTGCCACCAGCAAACCCCTTTGCCCTTTACCAAAAGGTGCAACAAGGTCAATCACACGAGCAGTAATGTCTTCGGTGCCACCATTACCAATTTCTAATGTAATGCGTTCCTCAGGATGTAGCGGTGTGAGTGAGGCAAATGGAATTCTGTTTCTAACATTATCTGGATCCTCATCATTTACCTCATAAACTTTCACCAAAGCAAAATATTTTTCCCCTTTCTTGGGGGCACGAATCTTACCAGCAACCACATCGCCAGTTGAAAGGTTAAAGCGACGAATTTGATTAGGTGACACATAAATATCATCTGGCCCAGAAACATAAGAATCATCTGCAGACCTTAAAAATCCATACCCTTCTTGCAATATGTCTAAAACGCCGTCACCAATAACCTCTTCATCGTTAGAAGCCTTGTGTTTCAAGATGGAAAAAATAAGGGTTTGTTTTTTAGCACGAGCAATGTTTTCAATGCCGAGAGATTGTGCTAATTCTAATAATTCAGCAGCCGTGGAACGCTTTAATTCAGATAATTTCATATTTTTTTTAATAAAGTAATGCCAATCAAGACGATTAGCGTAAATATTGCTTACGCAATAAAAGAGTAAAAATTAACTCATAAGAGTTTGTGTTTTTTTATAAATCAAAATCTTTGTATAAATGCAAATGATTAGTGAAATTCAATTTTTATCAATTTAGTGGGCTATCTAAATCCTTTCCTAATGAGACTTGAAATTTGGATTTAAAAAAAATTCCAAATTGATAAGAAATGGGTTTTTAGTTATTGTTCATATTAATGAAAGGTTTTAAATTAGATATTTGCGTCAATAAAAGTGCTAAGTTCTGCTTTAGATAAGGCACCCATTTTAGTGGCAACAACCTCACCATCCTTGAATAATAATATTGTTGGAATGCCACGCACACCATATTTTGGTGGCATCTGGTCATTTTCTTCTACATTGATTTTGGCAATAATAACTTTACCATCATATTCTTCAGCAATTTCATCCAAAGTTGGTGCTAGTGCCTTACAAGGACCACACCATGGTGCCCAAAAATCTACTAATACTACTTGTGATGCATTAATCACATCTGATTCAAAAGAATCGTCTGTTATTACTTTAATTTTATTATTCATATTGACTATTTCACTACTTAGAAAAACTTACTATAATATATAATAGTTAGGGAAAAACGATGTTAGCGGCGGATTATACCGTTATTTACACACTTGGTATATTATTTTACAATTTTTCTTGTAAATTCTGACTTAGCACCTGTTGCTCTGCCTTACTAAGGGGTTTGTTATCGGCGTTGCTGATAAAAAAAACATCTTCTACCCGTTCACCCATAGTCGAGACTCTTGCATTCACCAAGTGAAAGCCTAACTGGTAAAAAATATGTGCAATATTTGATAACAACCCCTGTTTATCAATCACACTTACCTCTACTTCAGTCAAGTGCCAAGTGTCATTATGTGAGAATGTAATTTTCATTTTATGATCAAAATGACGATGGGCATATTTATCGCTCATTTGCTCCACATCATCGTCAGATTGCACCAGTTTCGTCAGTTCTTTTTCTATCACTTGATTAATATCAGTGTGCTCTAGAATTTCATCTTGCAAAACGCCAATAGTATTGTAAGTTTTGTTATCCTTGCTAGTTAAAATCTTTGCATCAACAATATCCAAGCCCAATTTTTCAATAATACTCACTAACTTAAAAAACAGCCCTTTAGAATCTTCACTGTGCACAAAAATATCCACTACACTGTGTTCTGATAAGCGACTCAAAACTTTAATCGCCTTATCACTTTGCTTAGTAAGGCACTGTAAATGCCACAAAATATCATCCACTTGATAGCGCAAAAAATAATCATTTGGCAAGGTGTCTAATATTACATCTGCCTTCTTCCTATCATACCCCTGCTGCATCACTGCCTTTGCTAGTGCTTGTTTAACCACTTCCACCTTAGCAATAATACTCGGTGCTTTAGGGTGTTTTTGCAGGTGTTCCTTGGCTTTGTAAAACAATTTTTTGAGCAAAGAATCCTTCCATTCATTCCACAAATTTTCCTTAGTAGCACGAATGTCTGCCACCGACAGCAAATACAAAAATTCCAAAAATTCAACCGATTTCACTGTTTTGGCAAACTGTTCAATCACATTAAAATCTTCCAAATCTTGCTTTTGTGCCACTTGTGTCATTAATAAATGGTGCTCTACCAAACTTGACACCAAAGCAATATCTTTGGTTTTAAGACTATGGTGTTTGAGGAAATCTTGCGCATCCTTTGCACCCAAAGTTGCATGATCACCTCCTCGTCCTTTGGCAATATCATGAAACAAACCTGCTAAAAATAACAACTCAGGCTTGGCAATATGCGATGCAATCTCACTACATAATGCAAACTCTTTAGCAAACTCGCCAACAAAAAAACGCCTCAAGTTGCGAATCACAAACAAAGTATGCTGATCCACTGTATAAGCGTGAAATAAATCGTATTGCATTAACCCTGTTATCTTACCAAAAGCAGGTATATAACGCTCTAACACGCCATAACGATTCATTAATTTAAGTGCTTTATTAACCCCTTGTTTTTGTTGTAACAATTCAATAAATAGGCGGTTATTTTGGCGTTTTTTATAATAATTTTCATCAATTAAACCTATCTCTTTTTGCATTTGTCTAAGCGTATATGCACTAATGCCACTAACATAATTATGCTTAGCTACCAGCAAAAAAATCTCAATAAAGGCAGAGGGATTCTTAACAAAAACCTTGCTATTGGTCATATAAATATAACCATAACTAATGGTAAAACGCACATTCAAATGTTGCACATTCAACACACTTTCTTCAAATAATTGCAATAAAATATCATTCAAACGCGCCACTTTTGTTGCTGTCTGATAATAATCACGCATAAATTGCTCAACGGCAATGCTTTCGCCCTCTTCATACCCCAATACACTTGCCACTTTTCGTTGATACTGAAATGCCACTCGGTCTTCCCGACGCTTAGCGATAATATGCAAAGCAAAACGCACCTTCCATAAAAATGACTGTGCTTCTATTAGCAAATCATATTCACCCTGAGTTAAATATTCTTTCTCCACTAAATCAGACAATAAATCAACATCAAAATACCACTTTGCCACCCACGCTATCGTCTGAATATCTCGTAACCCCCCAGGGCTTTCCTTGAGATTAGGCTCTAAGTTATAAGCCGTATTAGAATAATTTAAATGACGATTATGCTGTTCTTTTTGCTTACCAACAAAAAATGACCGAGAAGACCAATCGTTCGACTTAAGCATCGCTTTCATTCTTAAAAACAACGATTCTTTACCAATCAAAAGACGAGATTCCAATAAATTCGTTGCCACACTCAAATCATGAATATTCGCCACACAATCTGCTATATCACGGGTTGCATGCCCGACCTCAAGCCCAACATCCCATAAGAAGGTTAAAAATTTAGATAAGTTTTTCTGATGTGCATCATGTGAACCGCTCGGAATCAATATCAACAAATCGATATCAGAATACAAATGCAACTCACAACGACCATAACCACCCACTGCCGCCAAGCACAACTGATTACTAATCTCAAACCCACACCAAATATCACGCAACAAACTATCCACCTCATTACTACGCTTTTGCACTAACGCTTTTACCGCATCAGGTGTTTTTAAAAAATCTGCTTCCAAAGAAGATTGTAACGCCCTATACCTCTCCTTAAAAGCCTCTAACTGCATTATTTTCTCAACCTCTTTAGATTGGGAAAAATGCCTTTGCTAGATTCGGTTAAATGCTGGGTAATTAAATACTTAATCGGCGGAAAACGCTCAGCAAGATTTAGCACAAATCGCCTGATTTGCTTAATCATCGGCGCATCATTAGTAAATAACGCCACAATCCCATTGGTGCCAAAAAACATAATTTTAGTAAGATGAATGTGCTTCCTCTCAAACAAACTCAGCAAAGACTGTGAGCCAATATCCTGCCCCCGTGTCAACGCCTCTTGCACCAATGTTGCTAAAATATCCTGCCCTCTCAGTCCCAAATTAAAACCATGTGCCGTTACCGGATGCATACCCACAGCCGCATCACCAATCAACGCAAAACGATTGGCAATAAAAGTCTGTGCATGCACACCCACCAATGGATAAAAATGACGCTCACCGACCTGCGTCAACTGCCCCAATTCCCCCCTAAAATCTTTTGTCATTTTAGCGTTAAATGCCTCCTCACTCATCTCTATCACTGCTTGAGACTTGTTTGTCGCCACAGTCAACACCACAGAAGACTCATTTCCTATCATAGGCAATAACGCCAAAGTTTGCCCATAATCAAAACACTCTAAAGCAATATTTTGATGACTTTTCTCATGTTTCATCTTAGTCACAATCATTACCTTAGAAAAATCCTTCATCACAGAGGGGATGCCGACCTTACGGCGAATGTTAGAAAAACGACTGTCTGCAGCAATCACCAATTTAGCCTTAACCGTTGTCGCATCAGCAAAAACAACAGTTGAATGCAACTCACCATCATCCACACTTTCCACTGAAGTATCACAAACCACTGTAATATTGTCCGCTTGTGCCACACGCTGATATAACGCTTGTCGCAACTGATAATTTGGCACCAAATAGCCCAATGCCTCCACACCAGAACCCTCAGATTTAAAATTCAACAACGATGCCGAATCACCATCAAAAACCTTAGCCTCTTTAAGTAAAGATACCTTATTCTGATCTATCAAATTCCAAACACCCAGCTTTTTTAAAATACGAAGAGACAAATGCGTTAATGCAATCTCCCTACCGTCATAAGTTGGCTTAGAAATCGCCTCCAAACTGGATTTTTCCACCACCAAAACCCGCACATCAGCCCCTATCATCGAACAAGCAAAGCTTAATCCTGCTGGCCCACCGCCAATAATAACAATGTCATAATTAGTTTGCATTTTTAGTTTATAAAATAATGATATAATTATGCGTATTATAACTACCAAGCACCAATACCAAATTATGTTTTATGTCATTGTTCAATTCGGCTGTATTTTTTATCTTATTTTTAACACACACCTCAATGCACTCAATTATGCCCTCATCGGCATCGGGTTTATCATTGGACTCAGTGCTATAATAGCAATGAAATTAGACAATTTCAATATACAGCCAGCCTTAAAAAGCCAACATAAATTAATTACAAACGGCATCTACCACTGGATACGCCACCCCATGTACACCAGCGTATTAACCCTATGCCTAGCACTCACCCTAAGCAACAACCACCTATTCTCACAACTCGCTCTATTAGCATTAGCAATCATTTTAATCCTAAAATCTAATTTAGAAGAAAAACTCCTTACTCAACGCTTTTCTGATTACCCAACTTACAAAAAGAAAACAGGTCGTTTTATCCCTTTTTTATAAGTCACCCCCTTATAAAGCCTATACAAAACAAAGCTAGTAACACATACAGTAAGTTCAAACATTCATCCCTTACTACTAAAACACCCCCACTTAAAAATACACCCATAAGTTTATGCACCCTTATTCTCACAGCATAAAAACAAAGATTATGTCACACATTTATCAAACAATTGACTTACCTTCTGTTATAATTTTTTGCTAATATTAAATTTAAATGACAACTTAGTTTTTAATTTTTAACCTCAATCACATTAGATAAAAATATACACTTTAGTTTAAAAATAGATAGAATTTGGCTGTTTTACAGGGTTTATTTTTAATATCGTAATATAAGGAAACAAATGAACCACTGGACAAAATTAAGTATTGAGTTTGCAAGCCAAAGAAATTATTTGGATGAGTTATTTAGTGTTTACCCCACAATTCCAGAAGGTATTAGAGATATTGATAAAAACTTACGGCAACAAGTAGAGCAATCTTTTCAAGCCAAAAATAATATTGATTTATTAAATGTTTTATTAAAAATGGATTTGTTTCCAATCAAAGATTCTTATATAGCCTACCTTAAAAGAGATAACGGCTCAATATCAAGAAACCCAAATACTGTAGATAGATTATGCGGAAGATTGTATGAAATGGGTTTGGATAAAATTTTTGAAAGATGTTCAGAGCCAAAAGAAACAAATAGACAAATTGGACCATTATTTAAACGCTGGCTAAATAATGGGGTGTTAGGGATAATACCAGTAACAATAGAAGAATTTTCTAATTCAAAAAATAA
>NZ_CAHJWD020000394.1 GCF_903642095.1 Bathymodiolus brooksi thiotrophic gill symbiont
TTATTTTCATCTTTATTGATATTTACAATAATTAAAACAATTTTAAGTACATTTTTTTTTACTGTTTTTAAATTTTACAAACATCTTGTCAAATGAGCGTTGACAGAGCTGAGTGGAGCATAGCGGGAACAACAACTCTGGATAGAGAATGGTTTACGATCATCTGTCAAAATCTTATAATACAGCACTCCATAGACTGATTTTCGGAACTACCTCGGTACCATAGGAATCTCCTTTTCTTGACCTATAAAATGGACGCTGTTGTGCGGATTGCCGATTATAGACTCGTAAACATACTTTGGTTAAAAATAATGCATTGGATATGAAGGAAGGGATCTGCTGAAGTAATAAAAATAATATTTTCACTCGGGTATATAACCGTTTTTATTTATTTCTGGTAAAACATTAACTACCGTGGTACCATAGAACCCCGGGCTACTGAATAAGTAATGGGTGTATATGTATCCTGTTTGCGGTACAACTAAATATCATGCGCAACGAAAAGCAACGGTCTTCTTTTGCAAATTAAAAAAAATAATGTTTTCGATTCTTGGAACGTTTTATGGTTCACTTGTATAGAAAGGGCTTTAAATGGATTTCTTGATATACAAGATGCATGCACTGCTCCACAAATAATAAATAAGTGTTCCAGATCTTTGCACTTATTATAAGAATGCACATTACAGAGATGTCCATATTAATCTATAAATATCATTTTATTGGTACAGTATGTTTGTTGAATTATATGTACACTTAGATGAAATCAAGTGTCTGTGATTTTGAAAGGATAAAGATTCATAGATAGACCCTTTATCATGACATGCATATGGAGAATACATGGTTCTAAACCCTATATTGTTAGGTGGAGTTTGGTTTATAATACATCGGTATTCTGTTTTTCACACTTTCATTTGGAGGGGGTGGGTGGGTGGTCTGAGCCAAATGAAACTAACTTCATTTGAAAAAAACTGTCACATTTTGCGACGATCCCTTACAATACAGGATTTCTCTGTCATCTGGATTGACTATG
>NZ_CAHJWD020000395.1 GCF_903642095.1 Bathymodiolus brooksi thiotrophic gill symbiont
CGCCAAGTGATGGCGAAAGCTAACTAGAGGCTCCCAGGAGCCTGTATAGCTCACCTGGGTATAATAACAACATCAGTCAATAAAACTTGATAACTTCGGTAAAAAAAATTAACAAATGTAGCCTTCGTCATTGCAGACCCCTTCTACAAAAAAATTTGGGCAGGGGTTCCCCCTTTAATGTAAGTTATCAAAATTGCTGTAAAAAAACATATATGTCAATGATTCTCAAAATTTAGCTTTTCCTACTTCACATTTTGTAATAGAGTTGCTTCCCTTTGATTATTTGAGTAACCAAAAGCAGTGAGTCAACAAAAAAATGCATTTCAAGAGGAATAACTCTTCACACAGTTGTCGCACATTTTTAACTGTGGGAAATTTTTTGTAGATCTTGACATGCTGAACATTTTTGCAGTTTAAACTTTCCCTCTATCTCTAATAGTTTTTGAGATATAAGATGATAGTATTAAAATTGAGAACATTTTGATGAAAAAAGGGCAATAACTCCAAAATGGGTAATGGGATTTACTTCAAAATTGCAGGGTAGGAAGATCTTGACATGCTGCAAATTTTTGCAATTTAAACTTAACCTTTATCTCTTATAGTTTTTGAAATATAAGACGAAAAGTATTAATTTTTTTTTATAAATTTGATGAAAAAAGGTCGAGAACTCCAAGATGGGTAATCAGATTTACTTCAAAATTGCAGGTAAAAAAAAAAATTGATCGAAGGGTCGAACCGCCAGACACATTTTTGGAAGAGAACCATCCAATGACTATTTCATCAAAATTTTGTTCTTATTGAGCAAATGGTTTCAGACAAGAAGATTTTTATGGGAATTTCCCATAGGGTCCTATGTTAAATTAAGTTCGGCTGTGGCGGCCATCTTGGTCGGTGTTCTGAAATGCTGGACACAATTTTGGAAGAGGACCACCCAAGAATCATTTCAGCAAAGTTTGGTTGAGATTGGCTCAGTAGTTTCAGAGGAGAAGATTTTTTTTTAATTTCATCCCCCCTTTTTTCTAATTTGCATAATCGGTCAAAATCGG
>NZ_CAHJWD020000396.1:0-190 GCF_903642095.1 Bathymodiolus brooksi thiotrophic gill symbiont
CTGCTGTGGGCTTGAGGTGCATTATCCCACCTAGGCACTTAAGTCAGTTAAAGACCCGGGCAATACCTTTAACTTGGCCAAAGGTGGGCAAGAACTTTGCCGTCCTTGATATATTTTTTATGGGATATTTATAGAGACCCCCCCTCCACAATTTTTTTTCAAATATCAAAGTTGATATTTTGAAACCCTG
>NZ_CAHJWD020000396.1:228-1963 GCF_903642095.1 Bathymodiolus brooksi thiotrophic gill symbiont
TACCTTTAACTTAGCCAAAAGTGGGCAAGAACTTTGCCGTCCTTGATATATTTTTCATGGGATATTTATAGGGTGTCCCCCCAAATCCAAATATCAAAGTAGTATATCGGGATAGCTCAAGGCATAGTTCAGGGGAGCAAAGGGGAGCGGGCCATTACGCATGTGTTACTGGAAGTGACGTCACCGGAAGCGGTCCTGACCGGAATGAAGTAACATGAAGTCACGTGACCGGAAGTGACGTCATTACCGGAAGTATGCTCTGCGCATGCCCGGAAGTGCATCCCCGCCTTTTTTTCTTACTATAGTAGTAGTGCAAAATGTACCATTGCTCATGACCGAAAGTAGCATCACTGTCCACGCAACCAATCACCAGTCTTTTCGGCAACTGTCCCAAAAACATGTTGTCCTGGACGTAATTCATGTTGCCACGGGGAACCGTATCTACTTTGACTTCTACACGTCGGATGGGGTATTTACAGCTGGTCTTTTCCAAAGCTTTGACGTGACCCATTCTTACGGCAGGACTTAACTGTACATTTCTCACAAATAGAGCAAGATCCTTGATTATGATCTTATAGTTGTCGGCATCGACCATTAGAGCGAACACGTCTCGACTACGTCGTAATTTGATTTTCAGATCGACGTGATTCAGTAAATATTTCTCTTGATAAAATAAATCCAAGTGTAGTATTCCCGTCATCTGTACATACTTGCTTTGGGCCGTCAATGCTTTCCGGGACGTGAATCCTTTGTTATCGGTTGTTCTCTTATCCTGATGTCCCGGTGTATCCTTGTACCACATGACTCCCGTTAATTGAGATTCTTTGGCAGCTGGGCCATAGCTGAGTAATATTTCTATGTAAGCTCTGTAAGGGTACAAGCTGGTCGGTGGTGAAACCAGATTTTCGTTGAGGCTAACACTGACATCACTAAAGAGGGAATGCATCCATAAGTTGACAGGTCCAACGTCCGCTCCGCCATCCAATGCAGTATCGTCGTCATCCATGATATGTGCTTCCACAAACAGGTAAGTATTAGCCAAGTCGATGTAGTCGTCCCCCGCCCCACTGACGGCAAATTCGTAAGGTCCTTGATCCGTTAGAGCCGATGTCAATCCTTTCTGCTCCCAATACCCATAAGCCACACTGGTCTGTGTAGGTGGAACTTCAAATAAATCCAGTTCTGATTTCGTGCATTCGCATGAGTTGGGATGTACAAGTGCCATTCTTATCCGAAATGTCATTCGAAGTGTTCCGTTGCTTGGTCTGCCGACGTCTGGTCTTTTTTCGCTTGGCAGGTCCTTTTAGAACTCGTTGTCCTGGGGGTCCTACCGTGTCCATAGCCTTCTGGAGTAAGTTTTCTCCTGTTGATTTCAATCGTGATTTTGCTGCCTGTTTGATATTTATTCCTTGTACGACATCTCCGGCAATATTTAATCCCGTTTTTAAAGCCTCGCGTTCTAGGGTCTTTGTTCCCTTTTTCAACAAAGGCATGGCTGCTTTAAAGAGTCCTCCAAAGATACTGCCAAGTCCATGTCCTCTTTGATATCGTCTTCCCGCAAATACCGGATATCCTTTTCCTGCTTGGTGTATGTAATAATCGTGGTAAGCTTTCGTATCGTAACGATGAGTTGGTTTCATTCTAGAGAGAATTCTTTTCGTTTTCTACAGTGAAGTGTCACCACCACTCGTCCTCTTTCGAATGGCACTATAGAGCCCGTGTCGTCCCTTAAATC
>NZ_CAHJWD020000397.1 GCF_903642095.1 Bathymodiolus brooksi thiotrophic gill symbiont
AATAGATTCATTGTATATTAGATGGAGATAACTGCTTTCAGAGTATTAGGAGGCATTGTGAACTATCAATTAGGAAACAATAGGAGCATCTAGAATAACTGGCTCTTCTGAAAATTGGTGTGATACTTAGTATATATCAACGAGCAACAAAAAAACAGCTTTGGGAGTATATTTACCATAACACTTCTTCTGAAAATCAATTAATGTGGAGAAAGTCTCCAAGTTTGTAAATAAGTCCCATGCTATATATGCATACATTATCACATCAGAAGAACTGGGTTAGATGTCATACGAAGGGAGAAAACTAAAAAAAATAGGGACTAGTATCACAAATGGTAGCAAAAACGGATTTGTTCCACCTGTTAATCTAAGGTCGGAATCTGCGAACATTATTTGAATGGAATTAAAGTATTTTCTGAAAGGGAGTTAAAGGTGCGTCAAGCCTGATAGATATACAATTATTCAGATATATTTCGTATATACCTAACAATTCTTACTGTGGCAATGCCGGTGGTTACTATAGAACAGACTAGTGTATTCCCACCTAGTAACTGTATTATACCGTAAGTAGCTAATTAGAAAGCATATCAGATACACATGTATAATACTAACAAATCCAGAAAAGAATACGAATGAATTTATTTACAAACAATGATTCGTAGCGAAAATTGATAGGTGGAGACCCTCATATTTTAAGGAACAGGTTACCCGAGAATTTTTCCATTTGGCACCAAAAAGGCGTCGATAGTACATACAATTTACCGAATGATTTATTTCTCGTGAAACAACTTTACATGGGTACATATGTTTTCGAAATATGTAAAATTCTGGAAATATCGAGTTGATTTGTTAATGAAATTATGATTTTAGAAATGAT
>NZ_CAHJWD020000398.1 GCF_903642095.1 Bathymodiolus brooksi thiotrophic gill symbiont
TAATTTCTTTAAGGTTTTCTACTAAATTTGTGTTTTTTCGAGCCTACCTGGCCATTTTATCTTTTTAACCTTTCGAAGACCATGCATTTTCTGAAACGTCCATGATTCCTCTACGTTCTGTCAAAATATCAGGCCATGTTTAAAGTCTTGCAGTGAAATGCCAGGCTATGGAAAATACCTACTCTAAAAATAGCTCTATCATCCCCCAGAAATTCCCTATTTATAGGTCATGCGTCAAATCCTCCATATCCATATTAGAATACAACTAAATCAATCAAATTTGGGCTCAAAATAATCCTTATACATTTAACTTCAATTATCAATTTAATTATTCCATTCCATTCAGTATTTGTCACAAAACAACAAAGTGAAAGGAACTTTTTTCTTTGAAAGGGACTACTTTTGTGTATGTTCTTAGCTCTGATTGGTTGAATTACTGGTTTGACACCTCAACAACATGTACAAGTATATACAAGACCGCATCCCTGTTTGCCTCGAGGGCGGTAGGTTGTGGATTCGAGCCTCAGTCTGGTCTAACCAAAGACTGAAATTGGAAGATTCTCAGTTAAAGACCATTATTAAGAAGTAAGAGCAAAGACAGGTTGGCTCAGAATCAGGATAATGTGTCCTATGTTGGCCTAGTACGAAACGATCATCATCTGTCGAAATGTATCTTGTTCTAAACATGATATGGCTGAAATATTGCTTGCTTGGCATTAATAAATATCAGCATCTTTAAACAAAGAAAGATAACTCTAGCTTACATTTAAATAAAATCAGTCTGTCTCTGACTTTAATCACTGAAAATAAAGCCAGAAATCACCTATCTAAACCGAACTTCTATATATGGGACAGAAGAATTTGTTCAGTTTAGACAGGTATTTGGTTTACACAGGGTCAATTTTACTGTAGATAGGATTGTAAAGTCTGTCTGGCTTGGGCAGGTTTTATTGTAGATAGGATTGTAAAGTCTGTCTGGATTAGGCAGGTTTTCGGTTTAGATAGGGTTCGGGTTAGACAAGTGTTCGGTTTAGGCAGGTTTTCGGTTTAGACAGTGTTCAATTTAGGCAGATTTTCGGTTTACTCAGGGTTCGGTTTAGACAGTGTTCGACTTAGGCAGGTTTTCTGTTTAGACAGGTTTAGACGGTGTTCGGTTGAGGCATGTTTTCGGTTTACTCAGGGTTCGGTTTCGGCAGGTTTTCGGTTTATTCGGTTCGGTTTAGGCAG
>NZ_CAHJWD020000399.1 GCF_903642095.1 Bathymodiolus brooksi thiotrophic gill symbiont
GGAAAATATGGAAGAAATGTGAAAAGATTTGGAAAGTGTGGAAGAAAAATAAGTTGAATAGTGAAAAGATATGGAAAATATGGAAGAAAAGTCAGTTGGATAGTGAAATGATATGGAAAATACAGAAGAAAATAGTGAAAAGATAGGGAAAATATGAAAGAATATAGTGAAATGATTTGGTAAATATGGAAGAAAAGTAAGCTTAATAGTGAAAAAATATGGAAAATACGGAAGAAAAATTTAATTTATTTAAGTTTACATTATGCCCTACAGTAAGAGGAATAACTCTGCATCTGAAGGGATAACTCTGTAATAGGGGATATAACTCTTTATGTGGGGAATAAGTTACAACTCTGTATGTGCAAGGATAATACTACAGTAGGGGGAATAACTCTTTATGTGGAGGATAAAGGGGGGTCATTACTCTGTATTTGGACATATACCTGTGCAGAAAGAGAAATACTATATAATACGTATCAAGAAATGGCTATTTGGAAATCGATTGTTACATTTATATACAAAGAGTTTTACTTGCCCTTGGCAGGAAAATAGATACAGATATTTCCTTGCCTTTGGCAGCTAAATATATACTAAAACCCTGTTCAGGAAGTAAGTTTTCTCACTGCTCTAAAAATAGAACACTGTGTTAGGTTGTTATGTAAAATAAATTTGATTGTGGAAATTTGAAACTCATCAAGATAGGAAAATAACTAGCAAAAAATTGAATAAAATCTATAATTCTGATAAAAATGTAGATAGATAGGTAGGTAGGTATATGTCTTTGTAAATAAAGGGTTAGGTTTATGGTGTTTAATTCCACATTCAACAATATTACTGTTATATCGTGGCAGTTTGTACATAAAGGAGATATCATAACTGTTAATGCTTGTTTCTGATAACTGGAAAACATTGCTCAATACTCTTCAAATAGCTGGAGAACACAATATATTTTAGAGCAATGGGTATTCTTTGAAATAAATTTAAATCACAGGAGAATTTTAAAACTTAATTATGTTGGGAATATCATTGAGTGAATTGTGTAAGTGGGGGGGAGTAAGAAATGGAGAAAAGGAAGTTGAATAGTGAAAAGATTTGGAAAATGCAGAAGAAAAAGTAAGTTGAATAGTGAAAAGATAGGGAAAATATGGAAGAAAGGTAAGTTGAATAGTGAAAAGATATGAAAAATATGGAAGAAACCCAAGTTGAATAGTGAAAAGATATGAAAAATACGGAAGAAAAGTAAGTTGAATAGTGAAAAGATATGGAAAATGCGGAAGAAAGGTAGGTTGAATTGTGAAATGATATGGAAAATATGGAAGAAAAGTAAGTTGAAATGTGAAAAGATTTGAAAAATACAGAAGAAAATTGCGAAATGAGATGGAAAATATGGAAGAAAAGTAAGTTGAATAGTGAAAAGATAGGGAAAATATGGAAGAAAAGTAAGTTGAATGGTGAAATGATACGGAAAATATGGAAGAAATGTGATAAGATTTGGAAAGTGTGGAAGAAAAATAAGTTGAATAGTGAAAAGATATGGAAA
>NZ_CAHJWD020000400.1 GCF_903642095.1 Bathymodiolus brooksi thiotrophic gill symbiont
GTTGCAACTATTTATTAAAAAAATCGTATATTAACATTCAGCAAGTAGTTGCTGTATTTACATTTTTTATTCTTTAGGTTAGGGTATTAAAAATTGACTGCATTTTATTTAATTTTACAAGGAAAATTATGAGTAAAATAAATCAAAATATCGTTAAAAAATTCATTTTATTATTACTTATCATGCCAGCATTAACAATGGCAATGGTAGCACCTTTTCAATTAGACATTACTGGCAAGGGGTTTGATATTAAAAAACAGCTGAAATTAAGTGATGTTGGTGAGGGGTATAACAGCATCAATTTTAATTTTCATGATAAAAATAATCAGCGTTATAATTTTGATTTGCAATACAAAAAGTTACCAAGTAATCGTTCTTATCCGACTAATTTGGACATTACCATTAAGGACAATAAAGGTAAAAAATTAGGTTATTTATTTTTGGCAAATAACGGTGTGAATGCTTTAAAAGAGTTGGGTGTATTTGGCTTGATGGTAAATATCAATGGTCAAATAGTCGATTTCCGATTTGCATTCCAGAGTAATTTTAATGTTAGTGCCTTATCAAAAGAAAGGTTGATACAAGATACTTTGGTTCCTAAGTTTGGCTTTCAGATGATTCGTCCAATTATTGCACCAATGGTTGATAAAAATACCCGTTCACAAACTTATTCATTAGATAGTTATCCTTACGCAGTTAATTACACACTTAAAAATATTAATAATGGCTTAGTGCAATTTCAACATAATCTTTATCAGTTAGAAGAGGGTAAAGAGAATTTATTGGAGCGTGTTTACTTTAATACAAGTAGCCTTGGGGTGTTAAGAGAGGCAATGTATGCCAGCAAATACTTTCATCCAAAAGATGGCACATTTAAATTAGTTTTTTACCCTGCTATGGGACAAATATAACCTAGTAATTAAGTTGAAAACTTTGTATAATACAGACATTTTAATAGGAGAAAGTATGAAGAAAAATATAGGTGGTATTGATAGAGTTGCATTACTTATTGTTGCATTTTTTAGTGGTGCCTTGTGGGTATGGATTGGTATCGTATCTTTATTGACGGGTTTGTTAGGTCGGTGTGTGCGAATGTTCAAGTTGCAAGGAAAAATCATGAATAGACTAATTTTGATACTTTTTTGCTTACTATCGTTAGAAGCATGGGCAGATTTTAAAACACTTTCAACCAGTGAAGTGCAAGAAAAGATTAAGCAAGGTGTTGCTATTATTGATATTCGCCGGCAAGATGAGTATGATAAATATGGCGTTATTCCAAATGCACATAAATTAACATTTTTTGACAACAAAGGCAATTACAACGCTCAGAAGTGGCTAAAAGATTTATCCAATATTATTAAAAGCAAAGACACTCCATTCATTTTGGTTTGTGCTCATGCGAATCGCAGTAAGACTGTTGGCAAGTTTTTAAACGCAAAAACTGGCTATAAAAATATTTTTGAGTTGGCTGGTGGTATTAACTATGGTTGGATTGACAAAGGATTAAGTACCACAAAAACCCCTGCTAGCGATACAAAACCTTGGTATAAGATTTGGTAAAAAATTAAAACTAGATGGGGTCTTAGTATAACTTACAGTTTCTAATAAATATAAAACACCCAAGATTCCAAATCCGCTAAGATTTGTAAAAATAAAAGAATATAAAAATCTCAGAATATCTCAAGAAATCCTTTCTTGATTTGGTTTTACACATTCATTGGTTTTTATATTTTAATATTCCATAAAACATTCAACTTAAGATGATTACCCACATCGGTGATTAACTTACCGATAAATTGAAATAGATTCTGCCACATTCTGCACTTCGTCAAAAGTGCTCAATGCAGATATTATCTGGCACTGCCTCTTTATTATTCATGGATATTTAATTTTAGTTGTCAAGCATACTCATTACTAGTTGTGTATGCATAGCATTGGATATCTTGATTATTAAGATGTAATCAATAACATATGGTGAGTAATGCCTATAAACCAAACTTGATTAGTATAGTTAATACCAAGACCACCTACTTTGTTGCCTTACATATCTTTAATGGAGATTGCGTGTAGAAAGTGATAATCAAGGGAAATGAAAAGGTAATTACTAAATCACGTCTAAATCTTGATCTATCCATAATTCTGCAGTGGAAGCGTTAGCGTTGCTATAAGTATAATAATCAACCTTTGTTTGTTGAGAATCCTTAGTAAAACCATCGCCTATATCAATTTTATCACCTGAATCACCAACAATTTTAAGCGTATTGGTTTCACTGGAAATATCCAATAAGTTATTAAGATCAAGTTTCAAGGTATTATCACCTGAACCTGTCAAATTAATAATTTCAATATCTTGTATGCGACCATTGTTTATTTGAGTAAGGTCTAAGTTAAGGTTCGCACCCGCTAATTTCAGAGTATCTGTACCACCACCACCATCAACACGAGCGAGTAAATGACTACTAAGTGTGTTGCTGTAGAGTTTAGCAAGGTTGTCATTATTAATGATGATAGTATCATCACCTGCACCTGCATTAAACACATCAGTACCACCATTGCCTGTTAAGATGTCATCGCCTAAACCAGCAACAAACAATTCATCGTTAGAGGTGCCTGTCAGTATATCGTTCTTATTAGTGCCAGTATCACCTTGAAAATCAATTATATGAGCGATGACACCTTCATTAGCACTAACATTTGTTAAATCAACGGATTTCGTATCGGTTTTGCCAAACACTACGAAAGATTTGCCTGCGTTAGTGTTGTTATCGGGGTCTGCTAAAGGAGCGCCAACAATCAAATCATCCAAGCCATCGCCATTGACATCACCTGCTGAGGAAACTGAGTGGCCACTCTGATCCCCAGCTTTCTCGCCATTGATAACAAAGCCACCCGTGCCAGATGTTATGTTTGATAAATTAACGGTAGCCGTGTCAGCCTTGCCAAACACTACGAAAGATTTACCTGTGTTAGAGTAAGTACCAATAATCAAATCATCTAAACCATCACCATTGACATCGCCTGCTGAGGAAACTGAGTAACCACTTTTATCCCCAGCATTCTCACCATTGATAACAAAGCCACCTGTGCCAGTTACTATGTTTGATAGGTTAATGGCATCTGTGTCAGCCTTGCCAAACACCACATAAGATTTACCTGTGTTTGCACTATCAGTAAGATCCGCCTGATAAGCGCCAACAATCAAATCATCCAAACCATCGCCATTGACATCGCCTGCTGAGGAGACTGAGGCGCCACTAAAATCATCACTGTTTTCGCCATTAATAACAAAGCCACCCACACCAGATTCTATGGCTGATAAATTAACAACATCTCTGTTATCCTTCTTGCCAAACACAACGAAAGATTTTCCCGACGAGTCTTGTGCCCCATAAGCACCAATAATTAAATCATCCAAACCATCACCATTGACATCGCCTGCTGAGGAGACTGAGGCACCAGCACCAGCGCCAGTACCCTCTACATCGTTATCAATAGCAAAGCCACCCGTACCAGAGGTTATGGCTGATAAATTAATAGCATTTGTGTCATTCTTGCCAAACACTACGAAAGATTTGCCTTCAAAAGCGTTTGCCCCATAAGCACCAATAATCAAATCATCCAAACCATCACCATTGACATCGCCTGCTGAGGAGACTGAGATTCCACTAGAATCATAAGTATTTTCGCCATTGATAACAAAGCCACCCGTACCAGAGGCTATATCTGATAAATTAACAGCAGTTGTGTTAGTCTTGCCAAACACTACGAAAGATTTACCTGCCCCAATGTTGCCAGCGAAGTCTGCCCAATGGGATCCAATAATCAAATCATCCAAGCCATCACCATTAACATCGCCTGCTGAGGAGGCTGAGATGCCACTTATAGTCTCGCCCTTCTCACCATTGATAACAAAACCATCTGAATTAGACTTTATCTTTGATAAATCAACGGCAGTTCCGTTAATCTTGCCAAATACCACATAAGTTCTACTTGCTTCATCGCTATTATTACGGTCATCTTTGTCATAAAGAGAGAGAATAATCAAATCATCCAAACCATCGCCATTAACATCGCCTGCTGAGGAAACTGTAGTTCCACTTAGACTTTTAGGGGTCTCACCGTTAATAACAAAGCCTTGTACTAGGTTTTTTATTGATACAGTAATGGATTTCTCTACCTTGTTACCCGCAAGATCGGTGGCAATAATAATAACTGTGTCATCATGCTTTGATGTTTGTTTTTCTTTATAGGTTAGTATTCCAGTGTCGGTAGTAATCGAAAATTTGTCGGCATTCACTCCTTTTATGCTATAAGTAATATCTGCATCTGCATTACCACCGTCAGTTGCTTGAGCATCATAAATAGTAGTTGTGATAGAGGTGTTGGATAAAATATCAACTGTAGTGGGTTGTTGCTGGTCAAATGTTGGGTCTACGGTATCAAGTGTAAAACTGCTAGTACTAGTAGAACTCGTTACGCCATTTTTAACTGAAAAGGCTGAAATATTGATCTTGCCATCGCCTAATCGCTTTAACTCATTAGGTGTCAAAACAGGGGCATTTTTCTCAGTGTCGTTTGAAGTAAATTCGATTGTTTTTTTGATTCTTTTACAGCTTACAGAAAAGGTAATGGTTACCATGCTACCGGCTTCTGCCTTTATTATAATTTGATCTGTACTGTGTATTTTCCTCCCTACCTCTCCTTGAATAACAGGTGGATTCAAGTGATTGTTATCACCACCACCACTAGCCGTATTTCCTGGCTTTGAAGTAACAAAATCAAAAGAACTTTGATGACCACCTAGTGGAGTCGAGTTATTAGAATTACTACTATCACTAGCCATATTTTTTGTATTTGAAGTAACAAAATCAAAAAAACTTTGATGACCACTTGCACTTGATTCTGTAGCAACAATAGACTGTTCGCTATAAAAATACACAATTTGCGTGCCATCTTCTAAAGTGAAGAACACATCGGCAACAATGTGATAAAGTCCACCGTCTTCGGTAGGTAGAGAAACCAAGCAAGACAAATCAGTCGCACAAACAGCAAAATAGTTGTCAAAAATAATAACATCTTCCTCTAGTGCTACCTCTAAATCATCGCCGACTTTTTTGGCAATTAAGTTTATTGC
>NZ_CAHJWD020000401.1 GCF_903642095.1 Bathymodiolus brooksi thiotrophic gill symbiont
AAACAGGGAAAAATCTATACAAGCCACAAGATTCCTTCATACATAAAAACAAAGACACAGGGCTTTGGGATTTAAACGATAAAAAATTTAAACCCATTATTAGTTTTGTATTAAGCATTTTTAGTTAAAAATACATAAAATTACTATTTTTACAATACTTTAAATTTTATCAAAGTTATTTTAAAATAGAACAACCCCTTAAAAAATAATACAAAATATAGTGCTAACTTTTAAACAGACAAGGGGCAATATAAAAAATATTGTTTTTATAAAGCGTTAAGCAATGTTAAAACAACGGTTACTAAAGCGTAAAAATGCGTAAAATTTTTAATTTTTTAGTTGCAATTAATTATGATTGAATATATTCCAGGTTTAGCAGGCGTTCCAGCAACAGAATCGTCTATTTCTTCGATTGATGGCGAAAACGGTATTTTGGCGTATCGTGGTTATTCAATTGAGGATTTGGTGAAATATGCCTCGTTTGAAGAGGTAGCGATGTTGTTGAGGGATGGGGAGTTGCCGAGTGCTAATGAGTTAGAGGGTTTTCAGCGAGTGGTGCATGAGCGTTATGAGGTTAAACGGGATATTCGTCATATGATGTGGGCGTTGCCTGCGAATGGGCATCCGATGGATGTGTTGCAAACGGCGATTGCGTCAATGGCGACTTTTTATCCAGATGCGGGTGCGGCTGATCCAAATTCGGCTTATACGCAGAGTGCTTTGACTAAAATTATTGCCAATATGAGTACGCTGGTGGCGATGTGGGCACGGATTTCATCGGGTTATGACCCTATTCCGCCGAGCAAGGAAATGTCGTATGCACAGAATTTTTTATATATGTCATTTGGTGAAGATCCGGATGAAGAGATTGTTAAATTGTTTGATGCTTGTTTGATTTTGCATGCTGAGCATACTATCAACGCCAGCACTTTTTCGGCGATGGTAACGGCTTCTACACTTGCTAATCCGTTTGCTTCGGTATCGGCGGCGGTTGGCACTTTGGCGGGTTCGTTGCATGGAGGGGCGAATGAAGATGTATTAAATATGTTGGATGACATTGGTGAGGTTAAAAATGTGCGTGGTTATATTGAGAATCGTTTGCAGAATAAACAGGTGATTTGGGGTATGGGGCATCGGGAATACAGTGTGAAAGACCCACGGGCAAAGATTTTGCAAGGGATGATTGAGGCTTATATTAACAAATCTAATGTTGTGCTTTCTCAGCGTTTTGAAATTGCATTAGAGGTAGAGCGAGTTTGCGAAGAATTGTTGAGTGCCAAAGGGGTTTATCCAAATGTGGATTTTTATTCAGGTATTTTGTATGCTGAGATTTTTAAAATTCCGAGAAAGCACTTTACGCCGATTTTTGCAATGGCTCGCTCAAGTGGCTGGGTTGCACATTGGCACGAGCAAGTGGCACATAACCGAATTTTCCGACCAACGCAAATTTATACGGGTTCGGATTTTAGAGATTACCCGAAAAGATAATGGACAATACGACACATTTTGGCTTCAAAGATGTTGCCACACAAGACAAGCAAGGAATGGTACGCAGTGTATTTGACTCGGTTGCTAATAAATATGATTTGATGAACGATGTGCTGTCGTTTGGGGCACATCGACTGTGGAAGCACTATACCATTGCCATGGCAAATGTTAAAACAGGGGATAAAATTTTAGACATTGCTGGCGGCACAGGAGATTTAGCACGGGCATTTGCGACGAAAGTTGGTAATACGGGACAAGTGGTATTGTCAGATATTAATGCCGCTATGTTAAACGAAGGGCGTAAAAATTTAATTAACAAAGGGGTTATAGGCGTTGAGTTTGTGCAATTGAGTGGCGAACAAATTCCCTTTGCAGATAACAGTTTTGATTGCGTATCAATTGCTTTTGGTCTGCGTAATGTAACTGATAAAGACCAGTGCATTCGGGAAATGTATCGTGTTTTAAAGCCGGGTGGGTGTATGTTAATTCTGGAATTTTCTAAAACCGATATTGTGCCATTGGAAAAATTTTATGACTTTTATTCGTTTAATGTTATGCCAAAACTTGGGAAATTTATCGCTAATGATGAGGAATCCTATCAATATTTAGCCGAGTCTATTCGCAAACATCCCGACCAAGAAACCCTTAAGAAAATGGTGCTTGATGCAGGCTTTGGTTTGTGCGAATATCACAATTTATCAGGTGGGATTGTTGCCTTGCATAAGGGTATTAAGACCCAATAAGGTGGCTTTGTATTACTGATGAAAACCTTAATTTTAGAAAATGCATTGAATCACTTATTATCAACACATCAAGTTGACATTAGCCCATTAGAGGGCAAAACTATTCGCTTATCATTGCAAGATTTTCCGTTAGATGTCTATTTTATTTGCACCAATAATCGTTTTTTTGTTGTTACTAATAGTGATGTTACTGATGTAGAAATCACTCTAACGATGAGTGCATTTGCTGATTTGTTGAAACAGGCAAAATTGCACGATATGCTCAGACAGGACAAAATTATTATTCATGGTGATGTGAAAACAGCACAGTTGTTAGTGGACATATTGCAACAACTTGACTTTGACTTTGAAGAGGTATTGTCTCAGTGGACAGGTGATATTATTGCCCATCAAGCGGGAAAAGTTGTTAGCCATTTAAAATCTAGTGATCGCCCAATATCGGCATTTAAAGACAAAATTGCCGCTATTTTAATCAATCCTAAGGTGGTGAAATAATGCGTAATTTGGCTCGATTTTTTAAAATCTTACGGGTTTTAATTTACTATCGTCTTGATGCGTTATTGTTATCTACATCGCTTTTAAGTCGCTTTAAGTTTTTGCTTTATATTGCACCATGGCATTATATTCCTAGAAAAAAACGCACCAGAGGTGAGTGCATTCGTTTAGCACTTGAGGAACTCGGACCGATTTTTATCAAATTTGGGCAAACGCTCTCCACACGCCCCGATTTATTGCCTGAGGATATTAGCAGTGAACTGGTCAAGTTGCAAGACGCTTGTCCTGCCTTTGATGGCAAGCAAGCACAAAAAATGATTGAAGCATCATTAGGCGATAGCACAGCAGTATTATTTAAGACATTTGAAGTTGAACCATTGTCCAGTGCTTCAATTGCACAAGTCCATACTGCAACAACACATCATGGCGATGATGTGGTGGTGAAAATAATCCGCCCAAAAGTAGGGGAAATCATCAAGCGTGATATTGCCTTAATGTTTGTTTTTGCTCAATTTTTTAATCACTTTAGAATCAGTGAAAAAATCAGACCAACTGAGATTGTAAAAGAATTTGAAGACATTATTTTATTGGAATTAGATATGGCACGCGAGGCGAATAATGCACAACGCCTGCGTGATAATTTTGCAGATTCAGATTTATTGTATGTGCCTAAAGTGTATTGGAATTTATGCACAAGCGAAGTGCTAACCATTGAACGAATTTATGGCACGCCAGTGGGTAATATTGCCCAGTTAAAAGCCGATAAGGTTGATATGAAACGCTTGGCAGAAGAGGGGGTGATTATCTTTTTTACCCAAGTATTTGTGCATAATTTCTTCCATGCTGATATGCACCCAGGTAATATTTTTGTTGATAAAAATGGTCGTTATGCAGGTATTGATTTTGGCATTATGGGCATTTTGGATGAGTCAGACAAAGATTTTTTAGCGGATATTTTTCTTGCATTTTTTAATCAAGATTATCACGGCGTGGCAAGTGCTTATATAGATTCAGGGTGGGCGAGTGCCAATACTGATGTGAAAGCCTTTGAGCGTGCAATTGGTAAAATTTGTGCACCGATGTTTGAAAAATCTTTGGATGAAATTTCTTTTGGGCAGGTGTTAATGGATTTAATGGCTGAGGCAAAAAACTTTGATATTACTGTTCAGCCACAACTTTTATTATTGGATAAAACACTATTAAATATTGAAGGACTAGGCAGGCAACTCTATCCAAAACTTGATTTATGGGCAACGGCCAAACCATTTTTAGAAAACTTAATGCGTGAAAAACACAGTTTAAAAAACACAGTTGAAAAATTCAAGAAACAAGTGCCGCAATTACTTAAAGACCTGCCAGAACTGCCAACACTAACCATTAATGCACTTAAAAAATTGGATAAAGTGCAGGATTTCAATCGCCTTAGTGCACAGCAAACCGAACTTATTGTTAAACAATTAAAAATCAATCATAAAAAACAAACCTCGGCCATCTCTGCAGGTGCTTTGATTGTCTTATCCAGTGTTTTTATTACTCAATCTTGGTGGGTTGCTGGTAGCATTAGTGCTTTTTTTGCCTTCATATTTTGGCTAAAATCCAGATAAGACCCCTGCACCAAGTTTGTTGTAGAAGTCTCAGATAAACTTTCATTCTTGGTAGTTTTCGGGTAAAATCCACCGCTTGGTGTGTTTGGTCGCAAAACGCATTTAAGCAACATCCAAAATTTGGATGTTTTTTTATTTTTCAGAAAAGGAAGAAAAACATGAATACTGTAATTAACGCCACAATGCGTGAAGACCAGGGGAAAGGTGCGAGCCGCCGCCTGCGTCATAATGAACAAATCCCTGCTATTATTTATGGTGCGGGTAAAGAGCCCAATACCATTACATTAAATCTCCACGAGATAACCCACCTCTTAGAAAATGAAGAATCTTACACTTCAATATTAGATTTAACGATTGATAAAAAAGCACAACCTGTGATTATCAAAGACTTACAGCGTCATCCAGCTAAAAATCTGGTTACCCATGTAGATTTCTTGCGTATTGATATGAATAAAGAAATTGTTACTAACATTCCATTGCACTTTATGGGTGAAGAGGATAACGAGGCAATGCGTCTTGGTGCAATTCTTAACCAATTTGTTACTGCAATTGAAGTTTCTTGTTTGCCAAAAAATTTACCGAATGCTATTGAAATTAATATTAGCAAACTTAGCATGGGCGACCATATCAGTCTAACAGGTATTAATATGCCAGAAGGTGTTATTATTACTGCACTAACGCACGGTGATATTGAAGCACACGATCAAAGCGTTGTTTCTGTTCAAGAGCCGAAACTAATGTCTGAAGAAGTCCAAGTTGATGTTGTTGAAGACGAAGAAGGTGCAACTGAAGATGGCGATGATAAGGCTGAAGATAAAGATACTTCAGGTTCTTAAAAGAGCGTTTTTGCATAAATTTGATTTAGCAACAACTTACATTCATACAAAAAAAATCTGATGGCAATTAAATTGATTGTTGGCTTAGGTAATCCTGGTAAGGACTATCAGGCACATCGTCATAATGTTGGTTTTTGGTTTTGCGATGCACTTGCACATTTATATGCAGGTGTTTTTAAGAAAGAATCTAAGTTTTTTGGTGATACGATGCAAGTCAATATTGCTGGGGAAAATGTTCGATTGTTAAAGCCCAGCACTTATATGAACGCTTCTGGCAAGTCGATTCAAAGTATTGCTAAATTCTATCAAATAAATGCAGATGAAATTCTAATCGTACATGATGAATTAGACATTAATCCGGGAGTTGCTAAAATTAAATTTAGTGGCGGGCATGGTGGACACAATGGGCTTCGTGATACGATTAAAGCCTTGGGCAGTAAAGATTTTTATCGACTTAGAATCGGTATTGGACATCCCGGTGATAAATCCAAGGTGGCAGATTTTGTTTTGCATGCTCCTAATAAGTCTGAATTTGAGCCAATTCAAACGACCTTAGCCGACTCGCTTAATGTGATTGAACAATTGATAAAAGGCGATGTTGACTCTGCAATGAAAGCGTTACACACACAAAAATAAGGAACAGGGGTAAGAAAATGGGATTTAAATGCGGTATTGTGGGCTTGCCCAATGTAGGAAAATCAACTTTATTTAATGCACTCACTCAAGCAGGGATTGAATCGGCAAACTATCCATTTTGCACTATTGAACCCAATGTTGGCATTGTGCCAATGAATGACAAACGCCTTGAGCAATTGGCTGAAATTGTGAATCCGCAAAAAATATTGCCAACCACAATGGAGTTTGTGGATATTGCAGGTTTGGTTGAAGGTGCTTCAAAAGGCGAAGGGTTAGGCAATCAATTTTTAACCAATATCCGTGAAACAGATGCAATTGTGCATGTAGTTCGTGCATTTGATAATGACGATATTATCCATGTGGCTGGTAAAATCTCACCCCTTGATGATATTGAAATTATCAATACAGAATTGGTTTTGGCAGATTTGACTGCGGTTGAAAAATTGTATCAAAAAGCAATAAAAAACACCAAATCTGGGCAAAAAGACGGGTTGCCACTTAAGGCCCTGTTAGAGAAAATTTTACCAATACTTGAAAAAGGAGAAAGTGTTCGCACTTTGTCTTTTGATGATGAAGAAATGAAGTTGTTAAAAGGGTTTCAACTGCTTACCATTAAGCCCGTTTTGTATGTTGCCAATGTCAGCGAAGATGGTTTTAGTAACAATCCATATCTTGATAATATTCAAAAATTTGCACAAGCAGAGGGGGCACAAGTCGTGGCCATTTGTGCTGATGTTGAGGCAGAAATTTCTGAATTAGACTCAGATGAGAAACAAGAATTTTTATCCGAGATGGGGCAAGATGAATCAGGCTTAGACCGTCTTATTAAAGCAGGTTACAAATTACTTGGATTGCAAACTTACTTTACTGCTGGCGTGCAAGAAGTGCGTGCTTGGACGATTAGCATCGGCGATAGTGCACCGCAAGCAGCAGGCAAAATTCATGGAGATTTTGAAAAAGGTTTCATTCGTGCTGAAACCATTGCCTTTGATGACTTTATCGAATGCCAAGGTGAAAAAGGTGCCAAAGAAGTAGGAAAATTACGCTCAGAAGGCAAGGAGTATATTGTTCAAGATGGTGATGTTGTTCATTTCTTGTTTAATGTCTAACCTTGTTACAATGGAGAAATCCCCTGTATCCGCTACATAATTTTTTTGTCTCTTTTTTACTGTCATTACTGAGTATGTATTTCATTATTTACTTTACATGCCATTTTTAAAAAATAATCAGTCTTTTTCTCAAGGGGAATAATGCCCACCTAAAAACTAAAGAATCAATGAAAAATGTTTAAACAAGTGTAGGGGATTGCTGGAAAATAGTTTTTTTAAGTGTTAGTAATGCTACTTTTGAATTTCAAGAATGATAAAAACAAAATTTTGTGTATAATTTATAAACCATAGAAAGGAGTTGGTTTAACAAAAATGATAAAAAAAACAATTAAACAAATCAAGACATCACAAGCCCAAGCACAAAAAACCGCTGACCACCTCAATCAAGAAGTTATTGTTATCGCCCAAAACAAACAACATATCCAAGTTCAAGCAGGCAAAGCTTACCAGCTAAGTGCTAAAGACTTTAATACTAAAAAGGCAAGCCTAATTGCTAAAAAAGTCGGTAATGACTTAGAAATTTCCTTAGAAAACAATGTTGTTGTATTTGACGATTATTTTGAAATTTGTGCTACTGATTTATCTTGCTTAGTTTCTCTTCCTACCAAAAACGGTGGACTTTACCATGTGCTTGCTGATACCTTCTTTACCTTAGAAGATGGCACCCAAATTGTTTATTTCTATGGCGAACAATCTATTGTTTCTACAGAATCTAGCACAGGTGACAAACAAAGCTTTTTTGATATTATTACTCCAGATATGGAGCTTGTAGCCGCAGTTGCAGTTTTAGCCGTTGTTATTAGTGGTAATAGCGATGGTGATGATAGTGATGGTAATGGCGATGACGATGACGATGTAACAAATAAGTCAGTAGCTGTTATTATCACCAGTAACAAACTTAATGATGCCAATGACGCATTTAAGTTAACCTTTACTTTTACTGAACAAGTAAGCGGCTTTGATCGTAACGATATTACCTTTATAGGTGCAGGTGATAACGATGAAAACATCGACAAAGGCACCCTAACAACAGCATCTTCAGGTGCCGATCACAACAAAGTTTTTACCTTAATAGTCACGCCAAAAATCGCACTAACAGGCAACATTGCCGTTAATATTGCCGCCAATGCAGCAACAGGTATAATTTTAGAAAAAGCCAATATTGCCGCTACAAAATTTACCCAAAAGTTTGACGACACCACCCCAGAAAGTTTAGCATTAGCAACCACTGATGACATGGGCATTAGCAATAGCGATAACATAACCAACAAAACCATCGTAACTATTACTGGTAAAGCACAGGCAAACTCAACAGTAGAATTGTTTAATGTCTTTAATTCATTAGGCACAACCACTGCCGATGATAGCGGAAATTTCAGCAAAAAAGTTACTTTAGCAGAAAACACAACAACAGACATTACTGCCAAAGCAACCGATGCTGATGGCAACACAAGTTCAGCCTCTAGCGTTTTGTCAGTTAGCGTAGACACCACAAAACCTACTTTCACCAGTAGCAATGAAGGCATGGGTGTTGTCAATCGATTCAACGCTGTTTATAACGCAGAGGTTAATGGCGATGAAGCAAGCGTTACCTACACACTTAGAGCAGTTGATTTAAATAAATTTAACATCAATGCAGAGAGCGGTGTTGTTACTTACAAAATCACACCAAATGTAGTTCCTGCCACACCAGACAACATCGTTATCACTGCTACTGACATTGCAGGCAATACTGAAACTCACAATGTAGTAATAACAATGGTAATCAAACTAGTCGTTACCATTACCAGCAACAAACTTAATGGTGCCAATGGCGCATTTAAGCTAACCTTTACTTTTACTGAACAAGTAAGCGGCTTCGAACTTGGCGACATTATTTTTACAGGTGCAGGCGATAACGATGAAAACATCAACAAAGGCACCCTAACAACAGCATCTTCAGGTGTCTATCACAACAAAGTTTTTACCTTAATAGTTACACCAAAAACGACACTAACAGAGGGCAACATTACCGTTGATATTGCCGCTGATGTAGTAGCAAGTGCAACCTCAAATCGAGTCAATATTGCCGCCATACCATTTACCCAAAAATTTGACAAAATAGCACCAATCGCCCCAGAAAATTTAGCATTAGTAACCACTGATGACACGGGCATTAGCAATAGCGATAACATAACCAGTAAAACTACCATTACCATTATTGGTAAAGCAGAGGCAGGCACGGTAATAAAGTTGTTTAACGGTTTGACTTTATTAGGCGAAACCATTGCCGATGATAACGGAAATTTCAGCAACAAAATTACTTTAGCAGAAAACGCAATAACAAACATCACCGCCAAAGCAATCGATGTTGTTGGCAACACAAGTTCAACCTCTAGCGTTTTGTCAGTTAGCGTAGACATCACAAAACCTACTTTCACCAGTAGCAATAAAGGGGTAGGTATTACCAATCAACCCAACGCCGTTTATAACGCCGAAGTTGACGGCGATGAAGCAAGTGTTACCTACACACTTAGAGCAGTTGATTTAAATAAATTTAACATCAATGCAGGGAGTGGTATTGTTACTTACAAAACCATACCAAATGTGGTTACCACCACACCAGACAATATCGTTATCACCGCTACTGACACTGCAGGCAATACTGAAACTCACAATGTAGCAATAATAGCAATGGACAAGTTAGCAGTTACCATTACCAGCAACAAACCTAATGGCACCGATGGCGTATTCGAACTAACTTTTACCTTTACTGAAAAAGTAACAGGTTTTGACATCAACGATATTGATTTTGGAAGTGTAGGTGCCAACGATGTAAACATTAGCAAAGGTATATTAACAACAGCAAATTCAGGTGATGATCAAAATAAAGTCTTCAATTTAGTTATTACCCCAGAACCAGAGCTAGAAGACAGCAACATTAGCATTGATATTGCCGTCAATACAGTAACAGGCTTGATTTCAGGTCAAAAAAATATTGCCATAACGCAATTTATCCAAGTATTTGACGACACAGTGCCAACACTTGCTCTTGACAACCCATGGATACTTAACTTTCCATCTTCAGGATACTTTTTCGAAAAAGATGATGTTGTCACACTAACCCTTACCTTTAGTGAAGCACTAGTGCTAAGTAACACTATAGGCTCTAAAATCATGATTGCAGACAAGGCATTTATGCTGGATAAAAATACCTCCATCGCAGCAGGTAATACTAAGCTGGTGTTTGCCTACACTGTAAAAGAGGGTGATAACATCAGTTCAGCTGATTTTGATATTGATAATCCAGTCACTGACATCATACTTAACAACATAACAGATGTTATTGGCAATGCACCTGCTTTTGCTACTAACACTATGGAACTAGGCAGTTTGTTAAAATTCTTTAAACAAACAGGCACTAACAATCCTTTGAGTGGTGTTAATGTGCAACAGAAGAGCACACCAACCTTCGCTGATATTGATGGCGATGGCAAAGCAGATCTAGTAGTAGGCAATATATCGGGAAGTATCTCTTACTACAAAAACACCAGCACCAACGCCAACGCCAATCCTGTTTATACAACACAAACAGGCGATGCCAACCCTTTTAATAATATCGATGTAGGATATGATAGCGCCCCAACCTTCGTCGACCTTAATAACGATGGCAAACTAGAGCTGCTAGTGAGTGAATATAATGGCGGTCTTTACTATTACAAAAACACGGGCACCATTGACAACCCTGTTTACACACAACAAGCAGACAATAACAATCCTTTCCATTTTATCCAGTTGCAGAATTATAACCAAATCACGCCAGTCTTCGCTGATATTAATGGCGATAACAAACAGGATTTGATAATGGGTATGTTAAATGGCAGTATCAAATATTACCAAAATATTGGCACCTACTCAAACCCTATTTACATAGAAAAAACAGACAGTAACAATCCTTTTAATGACATTAATGTAGGGACTCGTGCCAAACCAACCTTCGCTGATATTAATGGTGATGGCAAACTAGATTTGGTGGTAGGTGAAACTGATAACAACCTTAACTATTACCAAAATACTGGCGCTTTTGCCAATCCCGTTTATACAAAAAAAACAGGCAATAACAATCCCTTCAATGGTATTGATATGGGGCTCACTAGTGCTCCAGCCTTTTATGATATTGATGGCGATGGCGATCTAGATTTAGTAGCAGGCGAGTATCGTGGCAAACTCCACTACTACCGCAATCAAATGAGTATTATTGTAGATACCACATTCCCAACACCTATTAACAACAACCCATGGTTACTTAACTCACCACCCTCAAGACAACCTGACTTTAAAGTAGGCGACATCATCAGCCTTACTCTTACCCTTAATGAAGCGCTAGTGCTAGGTGACACCACAGGCTCTAAAGTCATGATTGCAAGCAAAATATTTATGTTGAATAAAGGTGCCTCCACCACAGCAGGCAACACCAAGTTGATATTTACCTACACCGTAAAAGCAGGTGACAACATCAATCCAACTGATTTTGATATTGACAATCCAGCCAATGATATTACTCTTAATAACATAACAGATATTGTTGGCAATGCACCAGCCTTTGATCATAACACTGTAAAATTAGGCAGCGAACTCTTCTTTGTGGACACACTCCCAAAGCCTATTAACAACAATCCATGGACGCTTAACTCACTCCTAGGAAGTAGTAGCTATAGAGTGGGTGATATCATTGTCCTTACCCTTGCTATCGATCAAGCGTTAGTATTAGGTAACACCACAGGTTCTCAAGTTATGATTGCAGGCAAGGCATTTATATTGGATAAAAATGCCTCTATCGTAGCAGGTAACAGCAAACTGGTATTTACCTACACCGTAAAAGGAAGTGATAGAATTAATCCAACTGATTTTGATATTGACAATCCAATCAACGATATCACTCTTAATAACATAACAGATGCTACTGGCAATATGCTCGTCTTTACCAACACCACCGTGGAATTAGGTAACGGGTTCTCTAAACAAACAGGTGTTGACAATTTTTTTAGTGGCGTTAATGTGCGTTGGTATAGCACGCCAAACTTAATTGATGTTAATGGCGACCACAAAGTGGATTTAGTAGTGGGTGATCTGTTAGGAGGTATCTCTTACTACAAAAACACTGGCACTAACGCTAATCCTGTTTATACAGCACAAACAGGCGATGCTAATCTTTTTAAAAACAT
>NZ_CAHJWD020000402.1 GCF_903642095.1 Bathymodiolus brooksi thiotrophic gill symbiont
GAGCATTTTTTCAGCTATATTCAGGACGAGAACATTAAAAAATTTAAACGCCACGGGACTCGAAACAAGGAAAGGTGTATGGGTAGGGACGGATAATTTAGCCAGTGCAACAGGTCTCATCATGAGCATACTGGGTTCTTTAACGTGCGAAGAGGATGGCAATCTCTCAACACGGGACCTCGGTATTATTTACGTCTCGTCCGAAGGACGGGTTGGTTGTGAATTTATACATCCCGCACAACCGACGGACGCCCCTTCAAGCCGAAGAAGCTCTCGGTCCCATTTCTATACCCCGGGGTTCCCGCGGGGTTATATATATATATAATATAAATAAATTCAAGTCTAATAATATTTTTAAAAAATTATATATTTATAGTGACATGAACAAGTTTCTATATATCAATCACCATATTATTTATCTGTACATAATGCATTTTCTGCTTTGCATATATACAAAAATGTGTATATCTATTCCATTTATATGTGTATTATCATAATGTGTAATATTGAATTAATTAATAAACTATGTTTATACTATATCTATTCCAAAGAAATAAGATGCTTTGTTATAACAAGCAATAACGCTCCTGTGGTGAAATAGTTACGAGTACTCGCATCATGTGCGGTAGATCGTGGTTTCGATCAACGATCTGATCAAACCAAAAACTATACAATTTATATTGGCACATGGCGTAAAAGAATAAAGGCAGAGACTAGTCAGCATAATTTCTTCATTACATGGGATAGAAGTCGTGAAGTTTTCCATGAATATAAGCTACCTTGCATCTGTCCAGTGTATGACATAGGTTTCAAAGTGTTATCCATGAAAATAAACTACCTTGCACCGTTCAAACATAAGCATAAGCATCTGAAGCTTGTCCATGAAAATTAGCTACTCGACCTTTCTTCATTGCATGGAATAGGAGTCATGACGTGTTCCATGAAAATAAACTACCTGGCACCATTCAAACATAAGCATAAGCATCAGAAGTTTGCCCATGAAAATTAGCTACC
>NZ_CAHJWD020000403.1 GCF_903642095.1 Bathymodiolus brooksi thiotrophic gill symbiont
CATTTTTATTTTTGCTGCTTTAACTTCTTCAGGAATAATTGTTGAGTTCTTGCCTGAAATAATTAAATAGAAAAACAATTTGCATAATTAAGATAAAAAATGAAAAGTAACTGATTTTTACATTTTAATTTTTGTGATGAAATGGATAATTTTGAGTAAATTAATAAGATACCGGTAGGTCATTGTGAATTATTGTATGATTGGAAGGTGCAAACAAGCCCTAATGTGTTCAAAAACAAAATTTATTTGTTACCTTATTTTACTAGTTATTGTTGTTAACTTGTTACTGCCTAAAAATTGAGTATAATATTTTTTATTAGAAGAGTTTTCGTGAGGACACTGAAAACTTAAGTGAGGGCAAATGTAAAGAATCGAAAATTTGTTAACTGTGCCTACCACGTGTTATTTTTGATTGACCTTCTGGTCAAAGCTTTGGCGATTTAATTTCACCTTTGGACATGTCATCTATTTTTATCAACTTTGGCAGTTTTCCGGAGTCCTCACCTTATTATTCTAATCGTTTTCCCGGTGTTCAATCATATTAATTAGCGTTATTTTACGCTGTGTTATTAGAGTCTGCCACTCTTCGACATCGAGTTTCGCCATGTTGTTGTGTTATGCAAATTATTTAACACTTGTGTGTGACCTTGTGTATCTCGGTCAATCAATATCATTTCGGCGCTTGATGTCTGGAGTCATTGGAAACGATTTTATGTGTGTAAGAATATGCAACGCTTGTGACAGAAAATAAACTTATTTATTGAATTAAAAAGTTTGAGATTTTCATTGAAATATGAAGCTAAATGATTTTTGTATTCCGTAAAGATGTTATTTTATTGACATTCCACTTTTGTTTATTTTTATTCGCTTCATCGGGGATTACTTTTTGGTCCATTAGAGTTACGTTTCTGCATTCCCCGATAGTTTCCCCGACAAATCCCCACATCCCCGATCGTTGATAGGTCATTCCCGATTGTTGTTAGGACAATACCGATAGGTCATCGGGACTGGCTCATATATAAAGGATTTTCTCCGCGTTCTAGGGTTCTGTTCCATCCTCAGTTTACAAAGGTTCCGCCTGTCAGTTATTTCAATTTTACGTTCCTGCCAGTTATCTACCAGTTGGTTTTGCCAGTTGAGTGCTACCTGTGGATTCTACCAGTATACCTGAGACTTGGTTAGTTTCTAGATTCAGAGTGCATACTCATTATTTGAATCAATTCACAATTCTTTAGAATTTGGCATTTTCAACAGACTAATGTTATCTTAGTCTTGTTGCTAAATTATTTGTTAATTAGGTTTTCAACACTATTGGACTTTATCAACTGAACTTAAGTTGTCTTGGTTCAGTTGCCAAATTTCATTCATTTTAAGTATTTTCCTGACTTTTCTGGGCCATGTTAGTTCAAGCTCAGGTCAGAGTTTATCTGGTATACTGAATATTTTTATTTAGTCAGATAGTATTTTTTTGCATTTGTGTTAAGGAATCCCTTTTGCTATGTTATCCATTAATAAAGTTTATGCCCTTCCCATTCCCCTCCTCTTATTCACGTTGTAGGAGATAGGACCTTATAGGGACTGGACATTAGGAATCAGGATTTACTGTGATTTCCTGTAAATCCTAGTAAAGTTATTCATTTTTCATTTGCTTGTTTAGGACCCTACGATGACATAGATTTCATGTCTTTGTAGAGAAATAGTTTTCATTTCTTTAGATAGGCTATAGGAATAGGGATTAGGTGCAAATAAAATAGATAAAAGTAGGTAACAAACATTTTCTGGGTTCCTGTGATTTCCAGAAATCCAGTATTTTTAATAAATATTCCATTTAATACAATTAAAACAATTGTGTTAGTGAACATAAATGTGTTAGTTAACAATAGTAAACAATAATTAGTGTTAGTAACAATGGTTGAACACCGTGGCAAAACAAATACCCAAAGTTATAGAAAACAAATAGTATTTAACCTCAGAATATTGAATAATTAAAAATCTGTTGTAAATTGATGTGAAACAAATTGAATTGTGAAGAAATTGACATGACAAAAGTAATAAAATATTTGCTCACATTATTATCTTCATTCTTTAACAGATATCTCCAATATTGCTTGACCTGTTGTTGATTATTCTGGTTTAGTTCCTGTTCTCGTGAGAGAGTCTGTGTTACCAATATCCTCCAAATCTCACTTCTCAAGTGACGTTGAATGTGCAAATTAACCATAATTGTTGGAGTGTTTATCCTCCATCTTGGTTATCTATTCCGTTGAACGCGCAAGAGAAGCTGTGTATATACCGAGTACAACACACAGACTTGATCGTGAGAATAGTTTTATTTCCCCTCAGCCCTTTATTTTGTGTTGTGTTTGATATTCTGTGCAGAGTTAATTAATCTTTTGGCAGATTATCTTCCCCTTGACCCTGTTAGATGCCCAATTATTAATACATGTTTTTGTAATGGTAAACTTTATTCACATGATTTAAACTGAGTGTCAAGCACAAATCAATTTCAACAAACTTCAGGGTTAGTTGTCTAATCTTGTTCATTTCACTGTGATTATTGTCACTAGTGTTCCTCCTTGTTTGGTCTCGGAAGGTCAAAAGAACATAAGACAGAGAAAGATACATTACATAAATTTGACATCCTGGAATAAGAACGTCTTTCACATTTTGCTCAGTATTCACCAACCCTAGCACGTTACATAATTTGGCATCCTCGGCGGGATCTGCTAGCTAATCTAGTAGATCCAGTGATACGAACAAAAGTGAATACCGTCAAAATGGTCAAAAAGAGAACGTTTAGTTCAGCTAAGAAACAAGACGATATGGAGACCAATGTCGCCACCACTGAAGACAGTGAAGCTTATGAGACTGTGAATACAGAAGATGACACTGATAATGAGGAAATGACCTTACGTCCAACTACAAGTAAGGCTACAGCAGAGGCCAAATATTCTGACGACAATGAGGAAATGACCTTACGCCCAACTG
>NZ_CAHJWD020000404.1 GCF_903642095.1 Bathymodiolus brooksi thiotrophic gill symbiont
TCTGGTTTTGTTATTAAAGATGCTAATATTTATACAACTCAAAAAAATATATAAAAATCATTTTAGCCAACCGCTAACGCATCAGCTGAATCCAAGCATTAAGTAGCAAACTAGAGACTAGGCAAAAAAAAACCAAATAAAAACCTAAGACAAAATCCGAACCCTAAAGGTTTTGCCTTTGAGTTTGTCATTTTGGATTTTTTTTAGTGCGGTTTTAACTAATTCTGAGTTAATAGCGACATACGACCAGTTACTATTGACATTAATCTTACCAATTTTGTCACCAGGGATGCCGTCTTTGCCTGTTAATCCGCCAACGATGTCGCCGGGGCGGAGTTTTTGTTTTTTACCGCCGTCAATTTTTAGGGTGGTCATAGTTGGTTTTTTAAGGGGTTTGTTTAAATAATTATCACTTGGCAATGGGTCGTTGCAACTTGATAAATCGATGTTTAAGGCGTTTAATTTGTGGGTTTCTCTGTCGCTGTAAAGGGTGCAGGCAATGCCGTGTTTTCCTGCTCTGCCTGTGCGTCCGATGCGATGGGTGTGTATTTCTGGGTCGTGGGCAATGTTGAAGTTGATGACCATATCTAAATCATCGATGTCTAATCCTCGTGCCGCTACATCAGTTGCTACTAATACGGAAACGCTACCGTTGGAGAAGCGAATAAGTGCTTGGTCGCGTTCTCGTTGGTCTAAATCGCCGTGAATGGAAATGGCATAGAATTTATAATAAGCCAATTCATCAGCCACATCTTGGGTGTCGTTTTTGGTGTTACAAAATACCAAGGCAGATTCAGGCTGGTGTTTTGCTAATAATAATCGCAAGGCGGTCATGCGTTCATCGTCTGTATTGGTTGAATGGAAATATTGCTTAATGGTTGATTCTTCGGCAGTAGAAGGTGCTTCAACTACGGCGGGATTTTGCATAACTCTATTGGCAATAGAAGCGATTTCATCGGGGTAGGTGGCGCTAAATAATAAGGTTTGGCGATGGCTGGGGATTTTTTCAATAATCTGGTCAATGGTATCTTGAAAGCCCATATCCAGCATTCTATCTGCCTCATCTAGCACCAGCGTCTTGATATGATTCAATTTAAGGGTGCCTTTGCGTAAATGCTCCTCAATACGCCCCGGAGTGCCGACGACAATGTGCGTGCCGTGTTCTAATGAGCCGATTTGTGGCCCAAAAGGGGTGCCACCACAAAGTGTTAGCACTTTAATATTGTGAATGGCTCTAGCGAGTTTGCGGATTTCACTTGCCACTTGGTCTGCCAATTCACGCGTTGGACATAAAACCAGTGATTGTGCTTTAAATGAAGTGGCATCTAGTTTCTGCAACAAGCCTAAACCAAAGGCTGCCGTTTTTCCAGAACCCGTTTTACCCTGTCCAATAACATCTTTGCCTGACAAAATAATGGGCAAACTTAATGCTTGAATAGGAGTCATTGATTCATAACCTAAACTACTGAGATTTTTGAGTAAATCAGGCTGTAAACTTAATGAAGAAAAATCAGTTGAATCCATGGCACACCCTAAAAAAATAATGTGTTGAATTTTACGCTCTATACAACGGCATAAGTCTATAATAGCAACCGTCTATTATGTTCATGGTTGGCACTCTCTCCTGAGCCGATAAATAAATAAATAGGATATGAGATGGATTGCTATTGAGCAAGCCCGCCTTGCACTTTCAGAAACTTTCTGTGTAGTGCTGGAAGCGGGAAGCCTGCGGTAATTCTCGACTTTCCGCCTTGAACCTTACTGGTTCAGGTTTTTGCTAATGATGACATAATAGACCCAAATTCACAAATGCGTTTATTTATGAACACACTCAGACAATCACTTCGCAAACAAAGAAATGCACTCTCAATAAGTGAGCAGGCGAAGTTTGCCGAATACTTATTGCCCCAAGCACAGCAAATATCAAATTTTCAAAATGGGCAAAAAGTTGCCCTATATTTAGCAAATGACGGGGAAATAAATCCAGAGCATATAAAAGACTTCTTAAAAAATGAGGGCATTAGAGTTTATCTTCCAATATTAAATGATAAAGAACTTAAATTTGCAAAACTTGGTGAAAAATTTATAAAAAATAAATTTGGCATCAACGAACCCATTGCCACTGAAATATTAACCGCCAAGCAATTGGACATTATTTTTATGCCACTCGTTGGTTTTGACGAACAAAAAAATCGCTTAGGCATGGGTGGTGGCTTTTACGACCGCACCCTTGCCTTCAAAAAACACCAAAAACACACCCATCCAAAATTAATAGGTCTGGCATTTGATTGTCAAAAAATAGATAAATTAACAGTCAAAAAATGGGATGTGCCACTTGATGCAATAATTACTCCAACAACAATTTATAAATAATTTGTTGCGCTCTGTCAATAAATCGGTTTTTTTAGCAAGGTAAGGTAGAATGCTGGACAGTTGCAACAATAAAAAAAGAAGTGTAATATGAATAAAAATCCATCATTGGACAAATTAGAATTGTCAATATGATTGATTTACAAAAATTAACCGCTGTAGAGCTTTTTTCTGGTGCAGGTGGGTTAAGTATTGGACTGGAAAGGGCGGGGTTTCAGGTGGTATTGGCAAATGAAATTGAGCCAGATTCTGCGAAATCGTTTGCTTTAAATCATCCGCATTCAAAAGTTATTTGTAATGATATTCATGCGATAGACTTTCAGCAGGAATTGCAAAATTTATCTATTTCTCATATTGATTTAGTTTCTGGAGGGCCACCTTGTCAAGGTTTTAGCACAGTTGGCTCAAAAAATGAGAAAGATCCAAGGAACAGTTTATTTTATGAATATTTAAGGGCTGTTAATGAAATTAAGCCTAATTACATTATCTTTGAAAATGTTGCTGGGTTTTCCACAATGTATAATGGGTCTGCGATACAAGAACTGGATGCTATGGGATATTGCACGATTTCATCCATATTAGAGGCATCTGATTTTGGGCTTCCTCAAATGCGAAAGCGAACCATTGTTGTGGGTTGGAAAAAAACATTGAATTCAGTTAAATTACCCACGCCCACACACTTAAAAGCAGATAATTTATTCAATATTCCGAAAAAATTAACACTTATGGCGGCAATATCAGATTTGCCAGCATTGATTGCCAATGACTCAAAAGATTATTACCTTCAAGCTCCTCAAAATGAATACCAACACAAACTTAGAAACGAGGCAAGAGAACTAACCGAACATAACAGCTCAAATTATGGCGACAAAATGCTTAAAATTTTGTCGCTTATTCCTAAAGGTGGCACCGTAAACGATTTGCCAAAAAAACTAAGACCGAAAAAATACTTCTCTAATACTTATGCTAGACTTCTTGCCGATCAGCCTACGCCGACTATTACTAGAAATTTTGGCACGCCCTCTTCATCCAGATGTGTGCATCCTTTTCAAAATAGAGCATTAAGTACTAGAGAAGGTGCAAGATTGCAGGGTTTTCCCGATACTTATTTTTTCTACGGTAGCAAAACTTCTAAAAACTTACAAATTGGCAATGCAGTGCCGCCAATTTTCGGCGAAGTAATCGCAAAAGAAATCATAAAATCCATGAGCATACAAAAAGCACTTAGTAAAACGCCAGAACGGATGCTTTCAAAAGTAAAATAAATAGGTCTTTGTGTTATGCTATTTTTTTAAAAAAAATCGCATTAAATGCTCATCTTCACGGCATTTTTCTAAGTGGATAAAAAGCAAGGTATTAATGATTATTTTTTAAAAATAGCATTCATTAACGACCAGTGGCATGTTTTTGTAAAAAAGATTTTAGCGTTGAATTTTTATTAATTAGATTCATACCAAAACCTCGTAACCATCTCATTGGCTCACTGTTTTCTTTGTAAATCCAATTCAACCCTGTCATAGTTTTTGCCATAAGTTCATTGTCTAGTCTTCTGGATCGGGCATAGGATCGGAGGGTGTTATAATTTCCTAAAGGTTGGTTACTTGAGTTTAATTGTTTCGATAATTCATTAACATCGGCAAAACCTAGATTAACGCCTTGTCCTGCTAATGGGTGAATATTGTGGGCAGCATCGCCAATTAGGGCTAGATTTTCTTTAACATAGTTTTTGGCGCTTCGTTCAAGGAGTGGGAATGCGGCGATATTACTCAACACTTCAAAGTTACCGAAACGATATTCCACGCTTGCTGATAATCGTTCGGCAAATACTTCAGGTGGTAGAGTTAATAATTCATCAGCAAGGGGGTTTTCTGCTGACCAAACAATGGATGCTTCGTTTTCACTTAATGGCAATAAAGCAATAATACTGTTGGATAAAAATCGTTGCCAAGTTGTTTTGTTAAAGCCTTTTTTAGAATAAATATTACAAACAATGGCTTGTTGCTGGTAATTGGTTTCAGTAAATGTAATATCTGCCAAATTTCGCACACGAGAATGTGCACCGTCAGCACCAATCAATAAGGGGCATTGCAGTTGTTGCTCGTTGTCTAAATGCAATTGATAACCTTGTTCGGTTTTGTTAATATTATCAAGTTTGGCGTTGATGAATACTACTTTGGTGCTGGTTAATGCACTATACATGGCGGATTGAATGCAATCATTTTCTATAATATGCCCCAAATATTCTAAATCATCATCGGCTGTTGAAAAATCCAAACTGCCGTGCGAATTTTCATCCCAAACTTTGGTGCTGGTAAAAGCGTGCTTTCGTTGAATTAAATCCCACACACCAATATGGCGCAAAAATATTTCTGAAGTTGGGGTAATAGCACTCACACGAGTATGAAAGTTTTTTTGTATATCGGGATTAGGGTTATTCGGCTCAATAATTGCAATCGTTAAATCTGATTTTGCCATTGATAAGGCAAATGTCTGACCGACCATACCGCCACCCACGATAATAATATCAAAATCGCTCATAAAATCTAGGTTTCACCTGCTATCGTCATTTGTTCAATCAACACTGAGCCGACTTTGATATTACTGCGATAATCCACATCATTGCCCACGGATACAATGCCAAGTAGCATATCTTTAAGATTGCCAGCAATAGTTAGCCCAGAAACTGGGTATTGAATTTCACCATTTTCTACCCAAAATCCTAATGCGCCACGAGAATAATTGCCTGTTGTGCCATTAACGCCTTGCCCCATTAATTCCGTTACCACTAAACCTTTGCCCATTGTCTTAATCATCTCATCTAAACCGCCGTCAAAATTCGATTCAACAATAACATTACTTACTCCGCCTGCATTAGCGGTTGTTTTCAGCCCCAGTTGATTGGCAGAATATTGCCCCATTACAAAACTTTTAACCCGTCCATTCTCAACAAAATATTGTGCTCTTTTAAGCACACCGTCACGGTCAATTGCCTTGGCACCTAGTGTTTTTTTGGCAAAAGGGTGTTCGCGTAAACTAATGTCTTCTGGCAAAACAATGGTGTCAATGCTATTTAATAAAAAGGTAGATTTTTTGTATTGTCTGCTCCCGCCCAATGCACCCAAAAGTTGTGAAAACAATCCGCCTGATAGTCGTGAAGTGAAAATCACAGGGCATTTTTGTGAGGGTATCGAACGCGCACCAAGTTTTTGTTGTGCCAGTTTTGCTGCCTTTTTACCTACTTTTTGTGATGCTTCCAACTCGTTTGCATCCAAGGCTGTTGTGTATTCGTATGCCGTTTGCATATCATCACCTCGTTGGGCAATGAGCGAGCAACTCAGTGAATGACTGGTGGCATTTTGGGTAGCAATTAAGCCATTAGAATTCGCATACAAACTCTCACCTTGAAAACTGGAAACCTCTGCCCCTTCGGAATTGTTAATTTCATCTTGTGCAAGTGCCGCCTCTTCGCAAGCTATGGCAATATCAATGCTGTGTTGTGCGTCCAAATCCCAAGGATGATAAAGGTCTAAATCAGGTGCATCAAATGCCATTAATTCCTTTGGCGCTAAGCCATTAAAAGGGTCATCTTGAGTGTATTTTGCAATCAAACAAGCAGATTCAATGGTTTTATCAAGACTGCTTTTACTTATATCAACGCTGGATGCATGCCCTTTTTTCTTGCCGAAGTATACATTAATTTCAAAATTTTGGTCTAAATGATATTGCAAAGTTTCGACTTTACCTAATCGCACCGAAGTAGAAACCCCAGAACTTGATTCAAGTGCTATTTCATAATCACTGACTTGGTATTTTTTTAATAACTCGATGGCCAATTGTGCAGTTTTTTCTAAAGTAAACATAATCTTAATCCTTAATGACTTCTAATGAGCGTAATCTTCGAGAATCTGCCTTTAAAACTTTAAAATGAAACCCTTGTAACTCAATCTCACTTGATTGCTCTGGCAAATAAGTAAAACCAGCAATCACTAAGCCTGCTACAGTATCTACACCTTCTGCTTGCAGTTTAACACCAAAAAATTCATTAAATTCTTCAATCGGTGTGTGCCCCTTAAGTAAATAACGACCGCCGCTAAAATCAATAATATTGTCCTCTTCTAAATCGTGTTCATCTTCAATCTCGCCCACAATTTGTTCCAATACATCTTCTAGCGTTACCAAGCCTGCGATTTCACCATATTCATCCATTACCACCGCCATATGTGATTTTTTCTGTTGAAAATCTCGCATCAGCGAACCCAAAGTTTTGCTTTCTGGCACTAATACCACTTGGCGTAAATACTCTTGAAAACTAAATTCCTTGCCTTGCTCACTAGACAAATGACTAAGCAAATCCTTAGCCAAAACAACCCCGTAAATTTTATTTTTATCGCTGTTAATAATGGGAAATCTAGAATGTGCAGATTTAATCATAATGTCTAGTAAGACCCTAGTATTCGCATTATGCTCAATCATCACCATTTTTGATTTTGGCACCATAACATCACGCACTTCCATGCTCTCAAGTTGCATCACGCCTTCAATAAGACTTCGGCTGTGAGAATCGATAATATGGTTTTCCTCGGACTCTTTCAACGCTTGCAATAATGCATCGCTTGAATTAATCGGTGTGTGGAAAAATTGTTTTTTCAGTCTTTGTAAAAAAGACATTGTCGAGAGAGATTTCATTTAGTCTATTTTACCAAACATCAGGTTTTTTTACCACTACGCATTTTTTTTCCTTGTGCAGCCCGTTCAGATCGCACTTTTTTAGGGTCGGCAATCAATGGTCGATAAATTTCCACCCGGTCTTTGTCACGCAAAACTGTGTTTAATTTAACAATTTTCCCAAAAACACCTGTTTTATCCTTAGATAAATCAATTTGAGGATAAGTATCAAGAATACCCGACAACTCAATTGCTTGTTTAAGCGTTGCCCCCTCGTCCACCACCAAGGTAAGCAGTGTTTGTTTTTCCTCTAAAGCATAAGCCACTTCAATGTTCATCGCATAACCTTTGGGCTTTAGCAAAATCAAGTGTGCCTTCATAAATTGCCCGCCCTGTAATTGCCCCCGTAATACCGTGGTGCGCTTCAACCAATAGTTTAGAAATATCCTTTATATTAGTAATACCACCTGAAGCAATAATGGGAATCGAAGTCTGCTTAGCAAGGCTAGCTGTCGCCTCAACATTCACCCCTTGCATCATTCCATCACGGGCAATATCAGTATAAACAATAGAGCTCACACCATCTTGTTCAAAGCGTTTGGCTAACTCGCTAACTTGTTTATCAGTCTTAGTTGCCCAGCCGTCAATAGCCACAAAGCCCTCATTCGCATCCAAACCAACAATAACTTTGCCAGCAAATTCACTACACAATTCTGTAACAAATTGAGGATGCGTTACCGCCTTTGAACCAATAATCAAATAACCAATACCCGCTTCAATATAAGCATTAGCAATCTCCATATTACGAATACCACCACCAATCTGCACTGGTAACTCTGGAAATGCCTGAGTAATCGCCATTACACTATCAGCATTCATCGGCTTACCCTCAAACGCCCCATTAAGATCCACCAAATGCAATCGTCTCGCCCCTTGCTCCACCCACTGTGCCGCCATATCAACAGGATTATCAGAAAATACCGTCGTATCCTCCATCAAGCCTTGTCGTAAACGCACACATTGCCCATCTTTTAAATCTATTGCTGGAATTATTGTCATTTTTTTACCTAAATTTTCCTTTGAAATAGAATTTTATACCATTTATAAAAAAATAATCATATTAAATAAGGGCTTAGATAGGTAGTAGTTTTGTTGGTAAAAATCTAGTATAAATGGTAAATTGGAAAAATTAACTGTAAAACTGGAAGAATACCTTCCTTGCCAATGCAGAAATTGCCATGGAGCCATCTAAGGCGGTTAAAGAATACAAAGAAGAACTTATCAAAGCACAAGCATAGAATGAACGCTTAACTACGCTAGTAGGCAAGGTAACCGTAGAGAAGGATTTACTCCGATTTTTGTTGATTTAGCTTGGCTTATTCGAAATAAGGAATTTTAGATTGTTGTTTTAAAATGTTGGGGTTTTGTAATAGCTTATTTTTGTAAGCTCTGTGCAGGACTTTATTATTCTGCTTACCTAACTCTAATTATCAAACCGTCGGTAACTAATCGCTTCAATTAAATGAGGCTTGTCAACTGTTTTGCTATTTTCTAAATCGGCAATCGTTCTGGCAACTTTTAAAATTCGATGATAGGCACGGGCTGAGAGGTTGAGTTTGTCTATGACGCTGGAGAGTAGTTGTTTGTTGTCTTGATTGAGATTGGTGAATTTTTCAATTTCATCGGGGGCGAGTTTGTCGTTAGATTTTCCTTGTCTTTGTAGTTGAATATTATGTGCGTTAACAACTCTTGTCCTAATAGTTTCGCTGTTTTCGACATTGTCGGTATTTTGATTCAGTAAAATTTCTTTAGGTAGCGGTGGCACAGTCAAAAGCATATCAATTCGGTCTAATAAAGGGCCTGATATTTTATTTTTATAGCGGTCAATTTGGTCGCTGGTGCAGTGGCATTTTGCGCTACCGTTGCCATAAAAACCACAAGGACAGGGATTCATGGCACCAATGAGTTGAAAATTGGCAGGGAAGGTGGTTTGTTGAGCGGCACGAGAAAGGTGGATTTTGCCATTTTCTAGGGGTTGGCGTAATGCCTCTAAGACGCTTCGAGGGAATTCGGGTAATTCGTCTAAAAATAGCACGCCTTCGTGAGCTAGTGAGATTTCTCCCGGTTTGGGATTTGAGCCGCCACCGACTAGGGCGACGGCTGAGGATGAGTGATGGGGGCTGCGAAATGAGCGAACTTTTAACTGAGTTAGGTCTAAGGGCTTGTCGGCAATTGAGTAAATTGAGGCGCGTTCTAGGGCTTTGTTGGTACTGAGTGGGGGCATAATTGAGGGGAGGCGTTCTGACAACATGGTTTTACCTGAGCCGGGTGGGCCGACTAACAGTAAATTGTGTCCGCCACTAGCAGCAATTTCTAGGGCGCGTTTGGCGTGATATTGTCCTTTAACTTGGGAAAAGTCATTGTGATAAATTGGTTGATTGTCGGTTAAATTATGGACTAATTTATCAACCTTGCTAAGACCTTGTAAAAACTCGCACACTTTAAGCAAGTGCATACATGGATAAATAATCGCCTCATTTACCAGTGCGTATTGATCTGAATTCTGACTTGGTAAAATAAGACAATGTTTGGCTTGACTACTGGCAATAATGGCTGGCAACAGCCCTTCAGTCGATCGAAGTGAGCCATCTAAACCCAACTCACCGTAAAATTCAAACGAGTTAATGTCAATATTAGGCTTGATTTGCTCAGAAGCTATTAGCAATCCAATGGCAATGGGTAAGTCATATCTGCCACCGCTTTTGGGTAAATTTGCAGGGGCAAGGCTTACGGTAATTCGTCCTTTGGGAAATTTAAATTTTGAGGTCATAATAGCGCTACGGACTCGGTCTTTGCTTTCACGCACTGCCCCTTCAGGTAGTCCAACGATGGAAAATCCAGGTAAACCACTTGAAATATGCACTTCAATGGTAACCAAGGGTGCATCAAGTCCTGTTGATGCACGGGTAAACAGTTTGCTTAATTTACTCAATTTGAGTTAACTCCTCTAAATTCCACCGAGGCTTAATGTTGATTTCATGATGATCATCATACTGCCCTCGACTAAGACGAAAATGCCCAACTAAGGCTATCATTGCACCATTATCAGTGCAAAATTCTTGCCTTGGATAAAAAACAGTGGTTCCCATTTTTTTACCCATTTGGCTCAATTCTTTGCGTAAGGATAAATTCGCACTGACTCCCCCTGCCACTACAAGCGTTGTTCGCCCTGTTTGTTCTAACGCCCTTCTGCATTTAATCATAAGCGTTTGTGTAGCAGCCACTTCAAAGGCCTTAGCAATGTCTGCTTTTTTGTTTGGATGCTTGGCAAAAGTATTGCGTGCAAATGTTTTTAAACCGCTAAAACTGAATTCTAATCCAGGTCTGTCAATCATTGGCCTAGGGAATGTAAAAGCCCCCACAACACCCTGCTTAGCAAGTGTGGCTAATGCGGGACCACCCGGATAGCCTAAGCCTAAAATCTTAGCCGTTTTATCAAATGCCTCGCCTACTGCATCATCTAAAGATTCACCCAAAATTTTGTATTGCCCTATTGCCTCAACATCAACCAACATCGTATGTCCGCCAGAAACCAGCAACGCCACAAAGGGGAATGTAGGCTGAGTTTCTTCTAAAAGTGGTGCCAACAAGTGTCCTTCCATATGGTGAACTCCCAATACGGGAATATTAAGACTCCAAGCCAAAGATTTTGCCACTGCACTACCAACCAACAATGCCCCTGCCAAACCCGGTCCGGCGGTATAGGCAATAGCGTTAATATCAGTAAGTTTTATTTTAGCGTCTTTAAGCACAGCTTTAATAAGTGGCAAAACACGCTGTATATGATCACGAGATGCCAATTCTGGCACAACGCCACCATATTCTTGATGAATTTCAACTTGAGAAAATAATTGATGTGCAATCAATCCATGTTGTTGTGAATACAGTCCAATCCCTGTTTCATCACATGAACTTTCTATACCCAGTGTAATAAATTTAGTCACGCTCGCCTAGGTAAACTTCACGCACTCTGGCGTTGTCCAAAATTTGCGCTTTACTACCTTCGGCAATAATCGCACCGCCGTGCAATACATAAGAATAGTCGCAAGTGTCTAACATTTCTCGATAATTGTGGTCGGTAATCAAGACCCCGATGTTTTTTTTCTTCAAATGATAAATAATTTGTTGTATATCGCCCACAGAAATTGGGTCAACGCCTGCAAAAGGCTCATCTAATAAAATAAATTTTGGATCCATTGCCAGTGCTCTAGCAATTTCTACACGCCGCCTTTCGCCACCAGACAAACTCAATCCGCTCAAATGACGAATGTGAGTAATGTGAAACTCCACTAACAACGCTTCTAAGCGTTCTTTCCTAATATTCTTATCCAAAGCGTTATTAAGCTCCAGCACTGCCATAATGTTATCTTCAACTGATAATTTTCTAAAAATAGAGGGCTCTTGAGGTAAATAACCCAAACCCAGTTTGGCACGCTTATACATTGGCAAGTGGTCAATTTTATTATTATTTAAAATCACTTGCCCTGAATCGGTCTTTACCAACCCACAAGCAATATAAAAACAAGTGGTTTTTCCAGCACCATTTGGTCCTAGTAACCCCACTACTTCACCACTTTTCACAATAAATGAAGCATCTGAAACAACTTTTCTTCCTGAATAAGATTTGCTAATATTAACTATTTGAAGTGAGTGCTGTGCAGACATTTAAGAAAGCCTCCAAAAACCCCAATGTGATTTAGGAAGGGCAAAAAATAATGCATTTTTTACCCAAAAATACGGGGAATATCCAGCCATTTTATGAGTTTTTGGATAACCCCTCATGGAAAACTGTCGTATGATATTAGAAAAATGCTGTTTTATGTGTTTCATAAATTGTGTTAGGCTTTTTTTAAGGTTCCCTTATAAACAATCCTTGATTTTATCATCAATATCAATCTAACAACTAACACTTAAAAACTCAGATGAGTAAACCCACTCTGTCGCCCCTGTAGTTTCAACCAACAATACGCCCTCGTTATTAACCCCGCAACACACACCCGAAAAGGCTCGTCTTTTATCTTTATAACAAACTCGCTTACCTTTTAAATAATCCACAGCCGCCCACTGCTTAGCAAAATAAGCAAAACCATTGCTTTCAAAAAATTGGCAAAATTGTAACACTGTATTGATTAAATCTTTGGTCAGATTAAACTGGTTAATAGGTTCTTGCCCATTGATTGAATGCAAATCCGTCCACGGCGTTTGACAATCAATATCTACATTAACATTAACGCCAATACCAATTACCACAGATTGATTATGCTTTTGTATAACATTTTCAATCAAAATTCCTGCTAACTTTTTGTCTCGATAATAAATATCATTCGGCCATTTGAGTTGCACTTCAGTAACACCATATTTTTTTAGCACCGCAATCAACGCCAAACCCACCATTAAACTTAACCCATTCAAATTAGCATCTGCTGAAAATACTCTACGAATAGACAATAAAATACTGTCCCTACCACTTAACCACTGTCTATTATGTTGCCCCTTACCTTGTGTTTGTTGCACAGCAATGCAAACTTGCGTTTTCAGCGAGAATGCTAACGATGAAAGATAATTATTGGTGCTAGGTATTGAATCAAAAACAAAACACTCAACCTCATCACTCAAATAATTTTCTAAACGAGAATAATCAACCATGTCATAATAATTAGCATAAGTGACAACCACACCGCCGCCGCCCCCATATCTTTTGCCGCACCCGAAAGCACATGGTATTCATCACCAATTCTATCCACCACTGATTCAACAGCAGAATTAAGTATCTCAACAATTAACACTAAGAAGATAGGAGTAATTAACAACACCCTATCAACGGCAGATTCTGCTAAAAAAAATGCCAAGGGAATCAAAACAACACTAAGCCATACCTCCTGCCTAAAAGCCGCCTCCGACTGATAACAAGTTTTTAACCCTTGTATTGAAAATCCAAATGCACTAACAATTCGCTTCAATCCTGTCGCTTCGTTTTTCATAATTTCATTCAATGTATAAAAATAAGACGATTTTACGCCAAAAAAAATAATTATAACGGGATTTAGTTGATGTATAGCGAATTCAAGGTAAATAAATGGGGTTAAAATAAAGAAAATAGCCTTATTCCTGCACTATAACTTTAAGGGTAAAAGGAATTATTTTTTAAAAATGGTAACTACAATGAAAATAGCGTTAGGTGTTGAGTATATGGGTAGCGATTTCCATGGATGGCAATTGCAAAAATCTGGTATTCGTACGGTTCAGCAAGTGGTGGAGGTGGCATTGTCGAGTGTTGCCAATCATCCTGTGAGGGTATTTTGCTCGGGCAGAACTGATGCGGGCGTGCATGCTGTTGAGCAGGTTATTCACTTTGAAACTACTGCAGATAGAGAGGATAAGGCGTGGTTGTTTGGTGGTAATGTTAATTTGCCGGCTGATGTTAATTTTGTTTGGGCAAAATGTGTTGATGATGATTTTCATGCGCGTTTTAATGCTTATGCACGGCAATATCATTACAAAATACACAACACTAAAGTTCGTTCTGCTATTATTGACAAGCATTCATTATGGGAGCCAAGGGTGTTAAATTTAGATGCAATGCAAGAGGCTGGGGGATATTTACTGGGTGAGCATGATTTTTCTGCGTTTCGTGGCAGTCTTTGCCAAGCAAAATCCCCCATTAAAACCATTGAATTTATAACCATAACCAAGCAAGATGATAATATTTTGCTAGATATAAAAGCCAACGCTTTTTTACATCATATGGTGCGTAATATTGTCGGCACTTTGCTAAAAATCGGCAAAGGTGAGCGACCAGTTGAATGGATACAAGAAGTATTGGATTCTAAAGACAGAAAAGAGGCGGGTGCGACTGCACAACCTCAGGGTTTGTATTTTATTAAAGCTTTTTACAACAATCTTTAAAAGACTTTTATTTATTTTTTAAAAAAAATATTAGCAAAAAGTAAACCCCTAATGATTATTCATATTATGCAAAGGTCTCTTCTTAAAAAACAATACTCATCATAGTCATCATTACCACAAGGAATAAAATTGTCATAATGCCACCAGCTTTAATAAAGTCAACAACTTTATAGCCACCCGGCCCCATAATTAAAGCATTCACTTGGTGGGTAGGAATAAGGAATGAATTTGAAGTTGCAATCGCCACGGTTAGTGCGTATATTGCAGGGTCTGCACCAACTTGAATAGCAATATTGACTGCAATTGGCACCAACAAAATGGTTGCACCCACATTTGACATAACCAAAGTAAAAAAAGTTGCTAACACGGCAATAGCGGTCAAAATAATCCATGGTGCCATATCGCCCACCACGGCAACTGTTTCCTGTGCAATCCATAAGGCGGTGCCTGTTTTAGACACAGCAAGCCCTAATGGAATTAAACTGGCAAGTAAAAATACAGTCTTCCACGACACGGCTCGATACGCCTCTTCAATATTCAAAACTTTGGTTAAAATCATACCCAATGCACCTGTCAACAAAGCAATAGAAAGTCTAATATCGGTGAACAATACTAAAAATAACGCCAAACCGAAGAACAAGCCTGCCCATTTAACTTTTTCTGGGCGGGTTTCTTCTTGTTGCGGATAATTATTGGTAATAGCAATAAAATCTGGATTGTCTCTTAGGCGATCTAAATCGTCCCAGCAAACATAAACAACCAGCGTATCGCCTGACTGAAAAGCAATATCACGGATGCCCTCGCCTTCTTTCATAGTTTCGCCACCACGGTGCAAAGCAACCATTGCTAAGCCATAGGTTTTTCTAAGCCAAACATCGCGTGCAGTTTTACCAATCAAAGAAGAGTTTGGTGGGATAACAACCTCGGCAGTGCCACAGTTTTGAGTGGATAAAATATCTGAAAATTTTTCAATCTTATTCGATAATTTTAGCCCGAAACCCTCAACAAAACCTTCTAAATTATCTATTGAGGTCAATACCCCTAATGTCATTTCCGCTTGAATTTCAGTGCTTCTTTCCACTGACCCATGCCCAATCAAATTGTGGTTTTCTTTATCACGAACTGCAATTACTCGTATTTTATAAATGGTTTCCACTTGGTCAAGTGTCATGCCAACCAAACCACTATCCATAGGCACGCTTACTTCAAACAAATCGTAATCAATGCCGTAAACTTCTTTGATGTGATTAATCACAGAGGTGCCTTCTTTTTTCTTTTTATCAACCGGTAATACGAATTTACCTGCAATAACAAAATAGGCAATACCCGTTAATACCAAAGCAATACCAATAGGCGTTACTGAAAACAAGCCCCAAGTGTGCATTTGGTTTTCTACTGAAAGTCCTTGATTGGTGGTTAGAATTAAATCATTCAACAAAATCAGCGGACTGGAGCCAACCATTGTCATTGTGCCGCCTAAAATTGCAGTAAAGCCCATCGGCATTAACAATCTTGACATAGGCACGCCTGAGCGTGTTGAAATGCGATTGACAACAGGAATGAACAACGCTGCTGCACCAACATTCTGCATAAACGAGGAAATGAAACCTACTGCTGATGAGACGATTGGGATAATGCGTGTCTCAGAACGACCGCCCACTTTTAAAATAAAGGCTGCCACTTTTGACATTAGCCCAGTTTTATCTAAACCAGCACCAATAATCATCACCGCAATAATTGACATAACTGCATTTGAAGAAAATCCTGTGAATAATTTTTCACTATCAACCAAGCCACTTTCAAGCCCCATTAACGAGTGCACAAAGGGTAACGAAGTCAAACCTAAAATTACCATAACTGTGATTGCTGCCTCATCCACTTCTACCACTTCAAATGCAAACAAGTAAATGGTTAAAAGTAAAATGCTCAGCATCCATGCAATTGGCGTTGAAGGTGCAACTGTGGATAACCATAAGGCAAAGGTTGAAAATACAAGGGCGGCAACAATCTTTTTATTTAACATAGGTAATAGAATATTTGATTATAAAATAATGGGACTACATTATAATGTGTTTCTAATATAAATTCCAAAGCAAAGAGGGATAAATGTGTAATCAGCACTACAATCAAGACATTAAACAACTTTTTACTAATAATTTAGCGTGGGTTAATGAAATTAACCACAAAACCCCTAATTTTTTTTCCAACTTAAGCAATCAACAAACGCCTGAATATTTGTGGATAGGTTGCTCCGATAGTCGTGTGCCAGCTAATGAATTGGTCAAAATGGATCCGGGCACCATTTTTGTGCATCGAAATATTGCCAATTTGGTTAACTCAAGCGATATGAATGTCTTGTCGGTTATTCAATATGCAGTAGAAGTTTTAAAAGTAAAGCATATTATCGTCAATGGACATTATGGATGTGGTGGCGTTCAGGCGGCAATGAATGAAAGTAACCCAGATTTAATTGACCACTGGATTCGCCCTATTCGAAAATATTATCAACATTCTAAAAATGAATTAAATAAATTGCCAGCAACAGATCAAATTGACCAGCTGTGTGAAATCAATGTTATTGAACAAGTGCGTAATATCTGCCACATACCCGCCATTAGAAAAGCATGGAAATCAGGTCAAGCACTGGCAATTCACGGCTTTATTTACGACATCAAAGATGGCTGTTTGCACAATCTCAACACAACAGTTGATAACATTGATGAAGCCGATAAAATGGTTTCTGGTAACAACAAAATTTAGAGTGATAAGGCAAATAGCCGTCTATTTGGTTTGTTAAAACTTATGGTAGCAAGTGTTGTCTATTTTTAGCCTAAACAAATAGACAATCTTGCATATAACTATTTATTCAGTATCGTTTTTTAACTTTTCCATAATATCCTCTAAAATACCATGCAACTCAACCAAACCAGCTACTGGTAAAATTAGGCGATGGGAGATTTTGCGTGACTCTTTCTGCTCATCGGTATTATTTTCATCAACGATTGGAGAGGCTTGATAAAAGTCAATCTTAGCAATATTTTGACGAATACCGATACTTGTTACACCATCTACATAAACCTCATTAATAGCTTCCATTACTTGTGAATTGTTTTCTTCATTTTTTGTCATATCTTTTATTGCCATTTTTCTTATTCAAATTAAAACAAAAATTATACCTAGAGATTATTGTGTCAACCACAAATATAAATCATTAAAACTTACTTTTACCCGTTAGAAAAAGTTGAGTTTTGCCAATCTACAACCCGAAACAAAGGTTTTTATTAAAGGCTTAAGAGTATGATATTTTAACTATTTTAGTAATTAAAAATTTTCATCCCAATCTACTAAAATTTGTCGCTTATCAAGATCTACTTCAATGAGTGAAGGCTCAATATAAGGCACCCAATGCTCTTTTTTACACTTTTTATCCTGCACAATCAATACACTATTTGCCCCTGTGCTAACCAAATTACTCACTTTTCCAAGCACGATTAACTCTTTATTAATGACTTCCAAGCCAATCAATTCCTCCCAATAATACTCGCCTTTTTTAAGTTTTGGTAATTGAGATTTTTCAATATAAATATCCGTGCCAATTAATTTGCGTGCCTGCTCTCTGTCATTAATATTTTTGATTTGCGCTACAATGGTTTTGGATTGCACACGACCGTTAATAATTTCTAAGGTTTGCCAGTTGCCATCAATGTCAATATGCCACGGCTGATAGGATAAGATATTTTTTCTTGGGTGTGTATAAGAGAAGATTTTTACCCAACCCTGAACGCCAAAAAGACCATTGATTGTGCCAACCAATAGCCTTTTTGATTTTGAATGAGTGTCTGTTGAATTACTCAGCAGGTTTTTCCTCTTCTGTTGCAGGTGCTTCATCGTCAGTAACTGCTTCTACTGCCGCTGCTTCTGCTTCTTTGGCTTCAGCATCTGCTGCCGCTTTAGCCTCAGCTTCTGCCGCTTCTTTGGCTTCAGCATCTGCTGCCGCTTTAGCCTCAGCTTCCGCTGCTGCTTCTTCGTCTGCCTTTGCCTTTGCTTTTGCTACTAATCTAGTTGCAACTGCTTCTGCATGTGCTTGCTGTGCTGCAACACGCTTTTCACGAATTGTAGGGTCTCTAAATTCTTTAACAAGTTGCTTAACGCGATCAGAGGTTTGTGCACCTTTTGAAATCCAATATGCCAATCTATCTTCTTCGATGGTAAGCCTAACTTCTTGTCCACGAGCCACTGGATTAAAATATCCAAGTCGCTCAATGTAAGCACTGTCTCTACGCTTTCTAGAGTCTGTTGCTACAATTGAATAAAAAGGTTTTTTCTTGGCTCCACCTCTAGCTAATCTAATTTTAACCATGGGTTTTTTGCTCCTTTTTTTATAAAAACTTACACCAAAATCGGCATAAGACGCAATATTATATCAGTTTTTCAATATCTCGTGCTAATTTTTGTGCATCACCAATATAAGTCATCGGTGTTAGTTTAGACAGGGCTACTTTTGCCTCCTCTGGCATATCAAGGTCTTTAACAAATTTTGCCAATACTTCTGCATTAATAGTTTGACCACGAGTTAGTGCCTTAAGTTTTTCATAAGGATTCTCAATGCCATAACGACGCATCACTGTTTGAATTGGTTCGGCCAACACTTCCCACGAACTGTTTAAATCTGCTAACAGTTTAGTTTCATTGGTCTCTAACTTGCCAATACCCTTAGCAATTGAAGCATAAGCCACTAAGCAATGTGCACAACTAACACCCAAATTTCTTAATACAGTTGAATCGGATAAATCTCTTTGCCAACGAGAAATGGCTAATTTATCTGCCAAATGCGTATTAAGTGCATTGGCAATACCAAGATTACCTTCACCATTTTCAAAATCAATCGGATTAACTTTGTGTGGCATAGTGGACGAACCTACCTCGCCAGCAATGGTTTTTTGCTTGAAATAACCCAAAGAAATATACCCCCAAACATCACGACAAAAATCAATCAAAATAGTGTTAAACCGATTCATTGAATGAAAATATTCTGCCATATAATCGTGCGTTTCAATCTGTGCGGTATAAGATGCATAATTCACCCCTAACCCTTCAATAAAATCTTGCGAAATGCTTTGCCAATCTAAATCTGGATAAGCACAGATGTGGGCATTAAAATTACCCACTGCACCATTAAACTTACCCATTATCTTGACACTTTCTAAATGCTTAATTTGTCGTTTTAAGCGATAAGCAAAATTTGCCATTTCTTTGCCAACAGTTGTTGGTGATGCAGTTTGACCATGCGTTCTTGAAAGCATTGGAATGGCAGCATTGTCTTGTGCCAAATTAATTATTAAAGATAAAACATTTTGCATTTGTGCAATCAGCACGCCACGCCCATCAATCAACATTAGTGCATGAGACAGATTATTAATGTCTTCTGAAGTGCAGGCAAAATGAAAAAATTCACTGACGGCATTTAGTTCTTTGTTACTCTTGATTTTATCTTTTAAAAAATATTCAACCGCCTTAACATCATGATTTGTGGTCTTTTCAATGTCTTTAACTGCTTGTGCATCTGTAAACGAAAAATTCGTAACAATATCAGTCAAAAACTGACTGGCCTCAACACTGAATGCTGGCACCTCTAAAATGCCAGCATTATCTGCCATGGCTTGTAGCCATTTGACCTCAATTAAGACACGATACTTAATTAAGCCAAACTCACTAAAAATAGCACTTAATACTTCGGTTTTGTCAAAATAACGCCCGTCAATAGGGGAAATTGCGGTTAATTGGCTTAATTGCATGTTTTCTCTGGTTGGTTTTTATCAATTACTTCAGCTGTGCCATGGCTATCTGATATAAATTTTTGAGTGTAATCTTCATTAATTCCGATGGAATTTTCTATCATAATTTATCTGTTATATTAACTTGGCGTATAATTATACGCTTTATATTATTCCTTAATCAAGCAGATGAAAACAGCCTACCTAGCGCATATTGACAAGCGTGTCAAAGACAATTTACCTCCCTTGGTATTGGATGCAAAACAAACAAGCACTGTTGTTGAAAACTTAATAAATGGTAATGATGAGGCATTTTACCTGGACTTACTCACTCATCGTGTACCACCCGGCGTGGACGAAGCCGCTTATGTTAAAGCCAGTTTTTTAACAAGTGTTGCCAAAGGTGAGCAAACTTGTCATGCAATCAATCAACAACAAGCTACTTTTTTATTAGGCACAATGATGGGTGGCTATAATATTACCCCACTCATTGAACTGCTTGATATTGACGCAACTGCACAAACAGCCTGTGATGCTTTATCAAAAACACTGCTAATTTATGAAGCCTATCAAACAATTATAGAAAAATCAGCCACCAATACCTTTGCCAAGCAAGTGGTTAATGCTTGGGCAAATGCCGACTGGTTTACCAACAAAAAGGCACTACCTGAGAGTATTAAACTTACAGTTTTTCGTGTTGACGGTGAAATCAATACCGATGACTTATCACCTGCTACTGAGGCTTGGTCACGCCCCGATATTCCACTGCATGCACAATCAATGTTGATTAAAAAAATGGACACTCCTTTAGAAACCATTGCACAACTTAAAGAAAAAGGATTACCGCTCGCCTTCGTTGGTGATGTAGTTGGCACTGGCTCTTCACGCAAATCTGCCATTAACTCTGTTCTATGGCACATGGGTAATGACATTGATTTTGTGCCAAATAAACGCGGTGGTGGCGTGGTGTTGGGTGGCAACATTGCGCCAATTTTCTTTAATACTGCACAAGATTCAGGTGCATTGCCAATTGAATGTGATGTGTCTAAAATGCAAATGGGGGATGAAATTACCATTCATCCTTACGCAGGGAAAATTACCAATGCCAAGGGTGAAACCATCTCCACTTTCAAGCTCACGCCAACTACCATCCCCGATGAAATTCGTGCAGGGGGGCGCATTCCACTCATTATTGGACGAGGATTGAGCGATAAAACACGCCAAGATTTAGATTTAAATATCAGTGATATATTTTTACGCCCACAAGATACAAATAACAATGGCACAGGCTATACCTTGGCACAAAAAATTGTTGGCAAAGCCTGTGGTGTTGTGGGTATTGCACCCGGCACTTATTGTGAGCCTCGTATGACGACCGTTGGCTCACAAGATACCACAGGGGCAATGACCCGTGATGAACTCAAGGAATTGGCATGCTTAGGTTTTTCAGCTGATTTGGTTATGCAAAGTTTTTGCCACACAGCCGCTTACCCCAAACCTGTTGATTTGGAACTACAACATTCACTGCCTGACTTTATGCAATCTCGTGGTGGCGTATCACTCAAGCCAGGCGATGGCATTATTCACTCATGGTTAAATCGTATGTTGTTACCTGACACGGTAGGCACAGGCGGCGATTCACACACGCGATTTCCAGTTGGTATCAGTTTTCCAGCAGGGTCTGGTTTGGTAGCGTTTGGCGCCTCTATTGGCGTATTGCCATTGGATATGCCAGAATCCGTTTTGGTGCGTTTTAGTGGGAAAATGCAATCTGGAATTACCTTACGAGATTTGGTTAACGCCATTCCTTATGTTGCCATTCAGCAGGGTTTGTTAACCGTTGAAAAATCCAATAAGAAAAATATTTTTTCAGGACGCATTTTAGAAATTGAAGGGCTAGGAGATTTAAAAATTGAACAAGCCTTTGAATTAACCGATGCCTCAGCAGAACGAAGTGCTAACGGTTGCACTATCAAACTCAACAAAGAGCCTGTAGCGGAATATTTGCAATCTAATATTGCCTTACTGTCCTCTATGATAGAAATGGGCTATGAGGACAAAAAAACCATTGCACGCCGCATTCAAGCGATGCAAAAGTGGCTAGATGCACCTGAATTATTAACAGCAGACTCAAATTGTGAATATGCGGCAACAATTGAAATCAACCTTGATGAAATTAAAGAGCCAATTCTTGCCTGTCCAAATGACCCAGATGATGTCAAACTACTCTCAGAAGTAGCCAACACAAAAATCGACGAAGTCTTTATTGGCTCATGTATGACTAATATCGGACACTTTAGAGCCGTTGCGCAACTACTGAAAAACCAATCAAATCTACCCACCGAACTTTGGATTGCGCCACCAACCCGCATGGACGAGGCGCAACTTAAAACAGAAGGCATATATCAAACTTTTGAATCCATCACTCAACACACAGAAACCCCCGGATGCTCTCTGTGTATGGGCAATCAAGCACGCGTTAAAGATAATGCCACCGTAGTTTCCACCTCAACTCGCAACTTCCCCAACCGCCTAGGTGATAATGCCGATGTGTATTTATCATCCGCTGAAGTAGCAGCTATTGCCGCAAAAATCGGACGAATTCCAACAGTTGAAGAATATCAAGCAGAAATGCAAACTATTAAGCCGATGTCAGACAATATTTATCAATATCTTAATTTTGACCAAATATCTGAATATCAAGATGCTGTTGGGTATATTGCACTTGATACAATTTTAAAAGAGTAGCAAAAAAAAACATTAGGCGATAAAA
>NZ_CAHJWD020000405.1 GCF_903642095.1 Bathymodiolus brooksi thiotrophic gill symbiont
AAAGCAAGTGGTATTGACAGAAAAGACCTCATCCAATATAAAGAAAAGAACGCGAACAACAGAGTGCCATTTGTCATTACATACCATCCTGCGCTCAGTAATTTATCCAGCATCGTTCGTGAGCACTGGACAACCATACAAAAACACCCAGAACTGTGTAAAATCTTCAAAGAACCACCCGTCTTGGCCTTCAGGAAACCCAAAAGTTTGAAAGACATCTTGGTGAGAGCTGACATCTCCCCTCGATCTGCCTACAATGGTCAGTGTCAAAAATGTGATTCGAGACGATGTATGACGTGCAAAAACATCCAATGCACACAAAAATTCAGCAGCACACATACAGGAGAAAAATTCATCATATACTGCAATGCCAACTGCAAGACAGAAAATATTATCTACCTCCTGGAATGTGCAATTTGTGGTCTTCAATACATCGGAGAAACTAAACAACAACTTAGTAAACGCTTGAATGGCCACAGAAGCGATGCAAATTGCAAACCTGACCTTCCACTCAGCAGACATCTCAGATCGACGGGCCACCATGATTCTTTCGGCAAACTGAAGGTCACCATAATTGACCATAACCCCAAGTGGGATGATAAAAGCAGACAGGAAAGGGAAAGCTTCTGGATTAGAAAACTTAAGACCTTATCACCGAATGGAATCAATGAGAAAAAGTAATATCCTCTCTTGACTCCTATTCGTGTTGATCTCCTCCAGTCGTATTAGGACATACAGTTTGCTCTATTGGCCCAAAGTATATATTCCACACTGTGGCGGGCCGTTTTTTTGAATGAGTTTGGGTATCATACCGTTTTCAACAATATTTTGACAGTGCTATTTGATACATTTACCAATAATGTCTCATTTTTATATTTATTTTTATTTCTAATTTAACATTTATTTAAATGTGTAGCCCTATTGTATATTTATATTATTGTTATTGTACTTTTATTAATTTATATGTAGGATTTCCATTCTTTTATGCATGTAGTTTCATATGTGCATCTTCTGGTTCTTTTGTGCCGTACATGGACCGTCAAAAACTTTTTTGAAATTTGAAAAGTCGCCATATTGTTTCGAGATTTTATTTAATTAGACATTGATAAAGTCCCTCGGTGGGACGAAAATTTTGTCATTCTACGAAGTGTTTAATTCTTTATCACTTTGTTTTGTGTACTTGGTGTTGTTTTACAAACCATTTTAGACGTTTATAATTGTTTTACTTGTATAGTATCGTTATACCGTAACGATCCAACACCCCGTAAGATTGATCGTTGACTGGTTTTTCAGACGTTGTATATGTTATTTCTTTCCTAGTCAGTATTATGTTACATTACATAATCCGACCGATCTTACAGCTCTGCACATCATGAGCTATGAATTTTATTTTAAAAAACTTAGAAAATTAACTCTTAAACAAATTAGTACAGAACATCACGTATCTAATTTGCGGGCATATATTGCCAATAATATTATACCAAAAGGGCTACATATCAAGTTAACACCACAAAGCACTGGTTGGAAATCAAATAGATTTGTGGAACGATGGGACTCTATACTCTTTGACTGTTCCACCCGTCTCCTTATTCTATTGTACCAGAACACTGTACACAATCTCGAGGTTCTGGATAAAACTATTACGAACATTAAAACTGACCTAAACAAATCTTTGACGTTCTCGGATACCAACAATATTAACGAACGTCTGCAAGATATCCACAATATTCAAAGCCTAAAGTTGCGAGAGAAACAACGTAAGAAATTCTTTAGGGATGGTATCAACCCGAACAAAAATATACCATCAGAATTATCTGTCACTTCTGGGGAAACGACAAGGCGGAAACGAAGATTTTCAAGACACAAAGAAATTAATAGAGACCAAAATGACACAGTCGTCAATTTGTCATCAAAAGATCTAAAACCTGCTGAAATTCGTATACTCTCTAAGGGACTTAATTTCTGCCCCACCCCCAACAAAATAAACGAGGAGCAACTATCAGCTGATCTCGACAAATTTGCTAGATCTCTTCGTATTAAAGAATATTTCTCAGCCAAAGAGAGAGACTGTCCTGTAGATGAGTCGTCCGATTCGGAAGATGATAATGAGATCCCCCTTCCTAGGTTTAAGAAAAAAAGTTCATGGATTCCAAAACCCAGCAAAAATACAACATTAGAATCCTTTATTGATTTAGTCAAAAATGATGTCCAGACAGCAACCAGCACGAACATACCAACCCATAACAACCTCACTCCAGCAGAAAAAGGTGCGCTACAAGAATTAAAGGAAAGGGATGACATTGTCATAAAGTCAGCAGACAAGGGTAGCGCAATTGTTGTTATGGACAAAGTAGATTATTTAGAGGAGGCAAACAGACAACTGATGGATGAAAGATTTTACAAAAAACTGGACTCTGACCCCACGGAAGAATTCAGCACTAAAATAACACAGGAGCTAAAAATTATGAAAGAAAATAGTCATATCGACAAGAACACTTTCGATTACTTGAAACCAGACAAACCCAAAGTCGGACGCTTCTACCTATTACCTAAAATTCATAAAGTCAACAACCCCGGGAGACCCATTGTTTCAGCAAATGGGCACCCCACAGAAAAAATCTCCGAATTCGTCGATTTCCACCTTCGACCTCATGTAGAAGCGTTACCTTCACATTTGAAAGACACCACTGATTATCTTCAAAAAATGGAATCCATGAACCCCCTTCCTTCGGGGACCATTCTTGTTTCGATGGACGTTACGTCATTATACACTAACATCCCACATAATGACGGTATCGAAGCATGTCGAGAGGCCTGGGACCAAAGAGCCGTGAAAGAACCACCAACGGAATGTCTTGTCCAGTTGCTCACATTGGTACTGAAGCATAACAATTTTACATTTAATGGAGAGCATTTTTTACAAATCAACGGAACAGCTATGGGAACAAAGATGGCACCTTCATACGCCAACATCTTCATGGGGAAGCTTGAAAAACTTATCATACAATCTGCACCTCACAAGCCACTTTCCTGGTTTCGTTTCATAGACGACGTTGACATGAAGTGGACCGAGTCGGAAGAAAACCTCAATCGTTTCTTTGACCACGCCAATAATGTTCACCCCACTATAAAATTCACCCATGAAACATCTAGAAATAACATCTCCTTTCTGGATACTTACACCACCTGTGAAAATGGTATTATGTCAACTGACATATACAACAAACCGACAGATAAACATCAGTACCTGTCCCCACAGAGTTGTCATCCTAAACATTGCACCAAAAGTATTCCGTACAGCCAAGCTCTCCGAATCAAACGCATCTGCTCCAACGAACAAACCACCAAAAAACGGCTTGGGGAACTGAAATGTCATCTAAAAAAGAGGGGTTACAACAATGCGAGCATTAACCATTGTTTTAACAAAGCAAGTGGTATTGACAGAAAAGACCTCATCCAATATAAAGAAAAGAACGCGAACAACAGAGTGCCATTTGTCAT
>NZ_CAHJWD020000406.1 GCF_903642095.1 Bathymodiolus brooksi thiotrophic gill symbiont
TTGAAACCTGCAAGGAGCGTGGTACTCTACAAACACGTTGAAACTTGCAAGGAGCGTGGTACTCTACAAACACGTTGAAACTTGCAAGGAGCGTGGTACTCTACAAACACGTTGAAACCTGCAAGGAGCGTGGTACTCTACAAACACGTTGAAACCTGCAAGGAGCGTGGTACTCTACAAACACGTTGAAACTTGCAAGGAGCGTGGTACTCTACAAACACGTTGAAACTTGCAAGGAGCGTGGTACTCTACAAACACGTTGAAACTTGCAAGGAGCGTGGTACTCTACAAACACGTTGCTCTACAAACACGTTGAAACATGCAAGGAGCGTGGTACTCTACAAACACGTTGTTCTACAAACACGTTGAAACCTGCAAGAAGCGTGGTACTCGACAAATACGTTGTTCTACAAACACGTTGAAACCTGCAAGGAGCGTGGTACTCGACAAACACGTTGTTCTACAAACACGTTGAAACCTGCAAGGAGCGTGGTACTCTACAAACACGTTGCTCTACAAATACGTTGAAACCTGCAAGGAGCGTGGTACTCTACAAATACGTTGTTCTACAAACACGTTGAAACCTGCAAGGAGCGTGGTACTCTACAAACACGTTGTTCTACAAACACGTTGAAACCTGCAAGGAGCGTGGTACTCTACAAACACGTTGCTCTACAAACACGTTGAAACCTGCAAGGAGCGTGGTACTCTACAAACACGTTGCTCTACAAACACATTGAAACCTGCAAGGAGCGTGGTACTCTACAAACACGTTGCTCTACAAACACGTTGAAACCTGC
>NZ_CAHJWD020000407.1 GCF_903642095.1 Bathymodiolus brooksi thiotrophic gill symbiont
TTGTTTTTGTTTTTGTTTTTTTTTGTTTTTTTTTTTTTTGTCTTTTTTATAAATATAATATCAAATGTTAAGAAATTTATATCTTCAGAGACTAAAATTTATCTTTCTGACTTTCGTACAAAACTAAAACACTTTTCCTGAATGTTTTTGAACCTAACATTCATTTTCTCTATCTTAATCATGTTTTTCACAAATGAAACTGAAATTGTACATATTGTTCATATTCTTGTATTTACTTCTCATTATTCTTTTAATATTGCTGACATATCCCTATTTAAATCCTATCGACAGAATCCTTCAAAGTATAAAATACATATAGACAATGGGTAATGATATCGGTATGTATAGACTGTCGATAGGTATGTTTTATATTAGAGCTTATTCCTCCTTAGTTAAAAAAATGAGGGTCTTCTTTGGTTTTGGTATTTTGAACTTTATGAAGGTAATGCTTTATTTACAGAATTTGATCTGCATGTTTGCACAAACCTGTCACTTTCCCTTTTCGACAAATATCCAATTTACTTTAATACTTTTACTATTATTGATTCTTGATAATGATATCCATCAAAATCCGGGACCTGAAGAATACGAATTTTCTGTGTTTCATTTAAATGCACGTAGTGTGCGAAATAAATTGTCATATTTAGAAGACATAGCTTCTGAGTCGTCTATAATTTGTGTAACAGAGAGCCATTTGGACGGAAATATATTGGATATTGACATTGGTATTGATGGTTTTTCCGATAAAATATTTAGAAAAGATAGAAACAGTTTTGGGGGTGGCGTTCTCGTGTATACTTCTCAAGGTATTTGTGTGAAAGAAAGGCACGATTTAAATTGTGATGGGGTTGAAATGCTGTGGATTGAAGTACTTATTCCAAATTTTAAACTACTTGTGTGTGTTGTTTATCGACCACCAGGAACTACAGAATCATTTTGGGATAATTTTGATTACTCCCTTGAACAAGCATTAAATTTTACTGAAAACATAATTATTACTGGCGATCTTAATGTTGATTTACTTACTCAAACTAATCATAAGTTGAACGAAATCATGACACTGTATGATTTAACTAATGTTATAAATGAGCCAACAAGGATGGGTGCACTATTGGATCCAGTTATTGTTTCAAATATAGATATAGTTGTTGATTCTGAAGTAATAGGTGTTGATAGAAGTATAAGTGATCACAATGCAACAATGATTAATATCAAAATCCCGTACTCAATCAAAAAAACATATATGCGTAAAGTTTGGCAATACAAACATGTAGACCTCTTAAAACTTAATAATGAAATATCAGAATTTCAATGGGAATCGTATCTCAAAGAATGCACTGATATTGATATCATGTCATCAAGCTTTACACAGAAATACCTTGAGATAATATCGAGAAATATCCCCTCAAAAATGATTCAAGTAAGACCTTCTGATAAGCCATGGTTTAATTCCCATATCAAAAGGGAAATCCGTACCCGAAACCGATTGAAAAAAATTGCAAGAACAAAAAAGTCATCGACCGCTATACATAAGTACAAATCCCATCGTAATAAGGTAAATAATATGATCAAGCATGCCCGTGAACAGTTCCTTTTAAGTGCAAATGAATTGGTAGATTCACTCCAAAGAAATGATTCGAAATCTTATTGGTCACTGATTCGGAAATTAATGAAAGGAACGTCCCAAAATTATTCTATTCCGCCCTTATATGATAATGATTCAAATGAATTGATATATGATGACAAGATTAAGGCAAATCTGTTGAACAAATATTTTTGTTCTATTTCATTTGTTGATGATACTAATCATGTTCCCCCAGATATACCATCAAGAACTGATGCATTATTATCTAATATATATATTACTGAACACGATGTTAAAGATATTTTACAAACATTGAAAATAGGTAAAGCTTGTGGTGATGACGGCATCACCCATCAAATGTTAAAGAGTACTTCTGAAACCATTTGTATACCTTTAGCTATTATTTTTAACTTTTCGTTGCAGAAAGGCATATTTCCGTCAACATGGAAAATTGCGCGAGTTATGCCAGCTTTCAAAAAAGACGACAAAAGCAGTCCTTCAAATTATAGACCCATATCTTTATTAAGTTGTATAGGGAAAGTGATGGAACGTGCTGTATATAAGTATACATATAATTTTATTTTTGAACATTCTCTTCTGTATGCCTACCAATCAGGATTCATTCGTGGTCATTCTACTGTATACCAATTATTAGAAATGTATCATAGAGTATGTCAAAATTTAGACGAACGATTGTCAACTATTTTAATATTTTGTGACATTTCAAAAGCTTTTGACAGAGTTTGGCATGAGGGGCTTATTAAGAAATTAAAATCGTATGGGATATCGGGCGACCTTTTGATCTGGTTTAAAAATTATTTAAGTGGTAGAAGGCAATTTGTGTTTGTTAATAATGAACTATCAGATTCTGGTCTTGTCAAAGCAGGTGTACCCCAAGGATCTGTACTTGGCCCTTTATTATTTTTATTATATATTAATGACATTACAGATAACTTAGGCAATTTGGCGAGACTGTTTGCTGACGACACCTCATTGTCATACTCTGGGAAAAACTTTGATTTGATGCAAATTGAGATAAATAATGATTTACAAATATTGGATCAATGGGCAAAAACATGGCTTGTAGATTTTAACCCTAAAAAAACTAAAGCCCTTATAATATCAAATAATACTAATATTCCTGAATTAAACATACGTTTTAATGACGAACCAGTTGAACTTGTTGATAATCATAAACATCTGGGTGTAACATTTGTATCTGATGGAAATTGGACTGTACATATTGAAAACATAGCTAGATCAGCATTAAAACAAGTAAATGTTCTTCGTAAATTAAAATTTATTTTATCTAAACAAGCTTTGTCAAATATCTATCTTACATTTATCAGACCAGTACTAGAATATGCATGTGAAGTGTGGGATGGGTGTTATGAACGGGACATTGAAAAATTAGAAAAAATACAATTAGAAGCGGCACGAATTGTAACAGGTCTGACAAAATTTGCTAGTAAGGAGTCATTATATTTTGAGACTGGATGGGAAACTTTAGCCAATCGGCGGGAAACTCGTAAATTAACAACTTTTTATAAAATTCATAATAAATTATGCCCTCCTTATTTATTTAACTGTTTACCTCCAATTACATCAGATGTAAATAGTTATAACCTTAGAAATAATCAGAATTATGTTCCACCCAGATGCAGACTAAGAACATCAGCAAGCTCATTTATTCCATCTACCGTTTCGCTTTGGAACAATCTAGACATATCAATAAGAAATTCTCCTACATTATCTTCGTTTAAAAACAGAGTGAAAGCTGATATTTATAAAACCCCAAAGTATTATAATGAAGGCCCACGGAAACTAAGTATATTACATACTAGACTTAGACACCAATGCAGCTCACTCAATGCCGATCTGTCAAAAATACATATAATAAATAATTTTAAATGTAATTGCGGTGCTTCTTTTGAAGATGCTATACATTATTTTCTAGAATGTCCTTTATACCTGAACGAAAGAAGAACACTTCTGAGTAATTGCGACGATATCAATATCAATATTGAAACTTTGCTCTTTGGGAACGATAAGTATAGTTATGACGTCAACTCCAAAATATTTGGAAAAGTTCGAACTTTTATAAATCAATCAAAAAGATTTTAGGGCTAATGTCAGCAATTTTTCACTTTTTCACTTGTACTTCTTACTTTCTTCTAGTGTCAAAATTTTAAATGTCTATTGTCTGTGTTTTGTTTTGCTGTCATTAATTCATGTGTATAATTTGTAAGGAGAGGACTTCATATAAGTTGGTATAACTTGCTGTCCAATCCTATTGTTTATGTACAATAAAATATTATTAAACTAAAGCGGTTGTTATATATGTATCTGTATCTGTATCTTTACAGGTCACGGTTATAAATGCCACTTGAAGGAGAGCGGTTGTTATATATGT
>NZ_CAHJWD020000408.1 GCF_903642095.1 Bathymodiolus brooksi thiotrophic gill symbiont
ACTAAAGAAAAAGCTAAAATAAATATGCATTTCTAAGCGGAGTTTGGGATCGAAGAAGCGTTATACATCTAAAAAGAGTCAGAGTGTTGAAAAAAGATAAAATGCCAGAAGCCGAAGTAACTTTAAGGCTTGAAATAGCGCTTATAGAGCAAGATTATGCTATATCTACCGTTGAATCTGCCATTGATGGTGCACAAGTAAAAACTAATACCACTACTCATTTTCCTATAGTTAAATTTTTAAAAGAATTAGGTTGGCACAGTGATAAAGCAAATTCTATTGTAATCAGGGCTTTAGATGGTTTTTCTTGTGACACAACTGCACTTGATATTCATAGAACTGTTATTACTTTGTAAAATATCGTGAATACAGGGGTGTTAAACAACTTAATTAATTTATTGTTTTTAGAAGTTACACAGAAGTCAAGTGTATCAATAATAAGGTAAAATTCATCTTTTTATTTTTTTACGATTTATTCATGCCAATAATTACTCTGCCAGATGGAACTGAAAAATCTTTTGATCAAGCGGTTAGCGTGTTTGAAGTTGCCAAGTCAATTGGCTCAGGCTTGGCTAAGGCAACGCTTGCTGGTAAGGTGAATGGCGAGTTAGTAGATGCTTCATTTATGATTGAAGTCAATAGCACTTTGTCTATTATTACTGATAAGGACACAGAAGGGCTTGAGGTAATTCGTCATTCTACAGCACACTTGTTAGCGCAAGCGACACAAATGCTTTATCCTGATGCACAGGTTACGATTGGCCCGGTGATTAAAGAAGGTTTTTATTATGATTTTGCGTATAAAGGTGGTTTTTCAGAAGGGGATTTAGCCAAGATTGAAAAAAATATGAACAAGTTGGTTAAGCAAAATCTCAAGATTGAGCGAAGTGAGATGTCGCGTGATGAGGCGGTGCAATTTTTTAAGGATAAGGGTGAGTATTATAAGGCGGAAATTATCGAATCTATTCCTGCAGAACAAGTCTTATCCTTATACAAACAAGGTGATTTTATCGACCTTTGCCGTGGGCCACATGTGCCTTCAACTGCCAAACTTAAAGCCTTTAAATTAATGAAATTAGCAGGGGCTTATTGGCGTGGTGATTCTAATAATGAGATGTTACAGCGAGTATATGGCACGGCTTGGGCAAGCAAACAAGATTTAGAAACACATTTACACAGATTGGAAGAAGCTGAAAAGCGTGACCATCGAAAAATTGGCAAAACACAAGATTTGTTTCACATGCAAGAAGAGGCACCGGGTATGGTGTTTTGGCATGAAAAAGGGTGGACGCTGTATCAAATTGTTGAGCAATATATGCGGGGTGTTTTTAAAGATAATGATTACAAGGAAGTGCATACACCACAGTTGATTGATAAAAGTCTTTGGGAAAAATCAGGGCATTGGGATAAGTTTGGCGATGCAATGTTTACCACCAGTAGTGAAAATCGTGATTATGCGGTTAAACCGATGAATTGCCCAGCACACATTCAAATTTACAATCAAGGGCTTAAATCTTATCGTGATTTGCCACTGCGTTTAGCAGAGTTTGGCTCTTGTCATCGTAACGAACCATCGGGCACATTGCATGGCATTATGCGGGTGCGTAATTTTGTGCAAGATGATGGGCATATTTTTTGTAGCGAAGCACAAATTCAGAGTGAAGTCTCTACTTTTATTGATTTAACTTTTGGCGTTTACCAGCATTTTGGTTTTGAAAATATTGATATTAAACTTTCTACTCGCCCAGAAAAACGAGTAGGGTCAGATGCAGTGTGGGACAAGGCAGAAGCGGCACTTGCACAAGCTTTAAACGACAAAGGCATTGAGTGGGAATTGCAAGAGGGCGAAGGTGCTTTTTACGGGCCAAAAATTGAATTTGTGCTTAAAGATTGCTTAGACAGAGAATGGCAATGTGGCACTTTACAGGTAGATTTTTCCATGCCAGAGCGTTTAGATGCACAGTTTATTGCCGAAGATGGGTCTAAACAAACCCCTGTGATGTTACATCGTGCAATCGTTGGTTCATTAGAGCGTTTTGTGGGGATTTTGATTGAACATTATGAGGGTGCATTTCCCTCTTGGCTAGCACCAATTCAAGCGGTTATTTTAAATATTTCTGAAAAACAAGCTGATTTTTCTATCAATGTTGAGAAAAAATTAAAAAAACAAGGGTTTAGAGTGATTTCGGACTTGCGGAATGAGAAGATAGGCTTTAAAATACGAGAACATTCTATGCAGCGCTTTCCTTATTTATTGGTTGTGGGCGATAGAGAGATGGAAAACAATGAAATTTCAGTGCGAAAACGCGGTGGAGAAGACCTCGGTTCTATGTCAATTGAGGCATTTATTAAGTTAGTAAAAGAGGATTAATCATTAAAAAACCAAATAGAATACGCATTAACCAACACATCAAAGTATCTAAAGTGCGTTTGATTGATAGCAAGGGTGAACAAGCTGGCGTGTTGAGCACAATCAAAGCACTGGAAATGGCAAAAAAGTCCGGACTGGATTTAGTGGAAGTATCGCCGAATGCAGACCCCCCTGTTTGTAAGGTGATGGATTTTGGTAAGTATCGCTATGAACAAAAGAAACAACTAAGCGATCAAAAGAAGAGGCAAAAAAAAACCACAGTTAAAACCATTAAATATCGCCCCGGCACAGAAGAAGGTGATTACCAAATTAAGTTTAGGAATTTGGTTAAATTTTTAGATAATGGTGACAAAGTTAAAGTCAGCATTTGGTTCCGTGGTCGTGAAATGCAGCATCGTGAGTTAGGGATGGATATGCTAGACAGAATTGAGAAAGACACAGAAGAATTTGCCAATGTAGAGCAAAAAGCAAAGATGGAGGGTCGTCAGCTAGGCATGATGCTGGCACCCAAATCGAAGAAAAAATAAGCACCGCTTATTTTATGTTTAATAAAATCATTCTTAAGAATGATGAATATGTCCAAAGGACAAGGAGAAAATTATGCCAAAGTTAAAAACCAATAGAGGGGCTGCAAAGCGCTTCAAAAAAACTGCCAGTGGCGGTTATAAATGTAAACACTCGCACTTGCGTCATATTTTGACCAAAAAGAGTACTTCTAGAAAACGCAGTTTGCGCGCACCAGACACAGTTGAAAAGGCTGATGTCCCAATGGTTCGTAAAATGTTACCGTATAGTTAATTTAGGAGTATAAGAAAATGGCAAGAGTATCAAGAGGTGTGCAAGCGCACGCAAAACACAAGAAAATTTTAAAGAAAGCGAAAGGCTATTATGGCGCAAGGTCAAAAGTCTATCGTGTTGCTAAACAAGCAGTTATTAAAGCAGGTCAATATGCGTATAGAGACCGTCGTCAAAGACGCCGTCAGTTTCGCAGGCTTTGGATTGTGCGTATTAACGCAGAGGCCCGTAATAATGGATTGAGTTATTCAAAAATGATTAATGGCATGAGCAAAGCAGGTATTGAAATTGATCGTAAAGTTTTATCAGATATTGCAATTTTTGACAAAGCAGCATTTGCTAAGATTGCTGATCAGGCGAAAGTGGCTTTAAATAAATAAGTCGTTTTACTGGTGATTGATGATATTCTCAACAGAGCAGAAGATGCTATTGAAAAAGCACAAAACTTAAATCAGTTAGAGGATTTAAGAGTTGCGCTTTTAGGTAAAAAAGGTGAGTTAACTGCCCTACTTAAAGGTCTTGGGCAATTAAGTGCAGAAGAACGCCCAAAGATGGGTGGGGTGATTAACCAAGCCAAAGGTGTGGTGCAAACGCTATTAACTGAGCGAAAAAATGCATTAGAAACTATTGCGTTGGAAAAACGCCTGTTAAGTGAAAAAGTAGATGTTTCCTTACCGGGGCGTAATGCCGAAATGGGTGGACTTCATCCTGTTACTATTACACTTAAGCGTATTCAATCTTTGTTTGCAAAAAACGGTTTTGAAGTGGAAACTGGTCCTGAAATTGAGGACGATTTTCACAACTTTACCGCACTTAACATTCCTGAACATCATCCAGCGCGTGCAATGCACGATACTTTTTATTTTGACGATGGGTCTGTGCTTAGAACGCACACCTCTCCCGTGCAAATCCGCACCATGGAGAATCAAAATCCACCAGTGCGTATTATTGCTCCCGGTCGAGTGTATCGTTGTGATTCAGATATTACTCATACGCCGATGTTTCATCAAGTGGAAGGGTTGATTGTTGATAAAGAAGCAAACTTTGCGCAACTTAAGGGTTTGCTGATTGACTTTTTGCGTGCTTATTTTGAAAAAGAAGATTTGAAAGTGCGTTTTCGCCCCTCCTATTTCCCCTTTACCGAGCCTTCGGCTGAAGCAGATATTGAATGCGTTATTTGTGGTGGCGAAGGTTGTCGTGTTTGTAAAAAAACAGGCTGGCTAGAGGTTTTAGGCTGTGGCGTTGTGCATCCGAATGTTTTGGAATCGGTAAAGATTGACAGTGAAGAATACACAGGATTGGCTTTTGGCATGGGTGTTGAGCGATTGGCGATGTTGCGTTATGGTGTGGATGATTTGCGTCTTTTCTTTGAAAATGACATTCGTTTTTTAAGGCAATTTAAATAATGAATATTTCCACAACATGGTTGCGTGAATGGATTAACCCAAAGGTTAGCGATGAAGCGTTAGCCGAGCAGTTAACCATGGCAGGCTTAGAAGTTGATGGTATTGCACCTGTTGCCCCTTATTTTGAAAATATTGTGGTAGGGTTCGTGCTGTCTTGTGAGCAACATCCTGATGCCGATAAATTAAATTTGTGCCAAGTAGATGTGGGTAGGGCGGATGCCTTGCAAATTATTTGTGGCGCTAGTAATATTCGTGCTGATTTAAAAGTGATTGTTGCCACAATTGGTGCTGTGTTGCCAAATGGGTTGAAAATTAAAAAAGCCAAACTTCGTGGTGTTGAATCATTTGGTATGATTTGTTCTGACAGTGAATTAGGTATGGCAGATTCATCTACGGGTATTGCTGAATTAGACGCTGACGCTCCTATTGGTGAAGATATTAGAAAATACTTGAATTTAGACGACAACATTATTGAATTAGATATTACCCCCAATCGTGGTGATTGTTTTTCAATTTTGGGTGTGGTGCGTGAAGTGAGTGCAAATTACGAATTGCCTTTTGTATTACCCAGTTTTTCTATTAAAACACAAGTTAAATCAAGCATTAACACTAGTGTTAACAATACCACTGCTTGCCCTAAATATTTAACCAGAAGTATTTTAGGCATTGATAATACGGTTAAAACACCGCAGTGGATGGTTGATAAACTTATTCGCTCTGGTCAAGCAATCCATTCGCCCGTGGTTGATATCACCAATTTCGTTTTAATGGAATTAGGGCAACCAATGCACGCTTTTGATGCCACTAAAATTAAAGGCGAGATTGAGGTTAGAAACGCAAAATCGGGCGAGAAAATTGAATTGTTAAATGAAACAACGGTGGCGTTAAATGAAGATACTTTAATCATTGCCGATAGCAATTCAGTGCTTGCAATCGCAGGTGTAATGGGCGGATTGGACAGTGCCACACAGAATAACAGCACAGATATTTTATTGGAAAGTGCCTTTTTTGAGCCAGTATTGATTGCAGGCAAAGCAAGAAATTACGGTTTACATACCGAATCCTCATTACGCTTCGAGCGAGGCGTGGACTTTGCTATTACCGAGTTGGCAATGGATAGAGCCACGCAATTGATTGTTGAAATTTGTGGCGGACAGGCGAGCGATGTTAACGCTTGCATTGATGAGGCATCTTTGCCAAAATTACTGCCTATTACTATTACTCAAGATAAAATTCACAAGGTTTTAGGATTTGAACTAGAGTCTAAATGGATTGAAAAGAAATTCATTGGATTGGATTTTGAAATCAGCAGCAAAACTAACTGCACTTGGACTGTTATTCCACCAAGTTTCAGGTTTGACATTCGCCTTCCTGCTGATTTAATTGAAGAATTAGCAAGACTTTATGGTTACGACAAAATACCCGTGCAAAAACTCTCACTTGATGCCAATATTAACGCCGTTGAAGAGGCACAAATTGACAAATATGATATTGCACAATCTTTGGTAACACGAGGCTATCAAGAGGTTATCACCTACAGTTTTATCTCAGAAAAATACCACAATTTGATTGATGCTAATGCCAATAAAATTGCATTATCCAATCCAATTTCAGCGGAATTGTCGGTGATGCGTTCATCGCTTTGGGCAGGGTTGTTACAAAGCGTTGAATCCAATCAGAGGCGTGGACATAATAACGCCAGATTTTTTGAAATTGGCTTGTGTTTTTCTGGCGTTAAAGCCGATGAACAAGCAAGCAAATTAGCAGGCGTTATTTCGGGAAATCGCTTTGATGCACAGTGGTCAGGCGATTTGATGCCAGTAGATTTTTTTGATGCTAAAGCTGATTTAGAATCGTTGCTTAAATTAACAGGTGCTAAATTTGAATTTAGCGCAAGCGAACATCCAGCCTTGCAAAAAGGACAAACTGCCAAGATAGTATCAAACGATAAACAAGTCGGTTGGGTGGGTGCTTTAGCCCCAAATGTCGCCAAGGCATTATCATTACCCAAATGCTATTTATTTGAAATTGATTTAGCAGTGTTACTCACAGGCAAAATTGCCAAATATGAAGCCTTTTCTCAGTATCAACAATCTCAACGAGACATTGCGCTGGTATTGGATGAGGCAACACCTGTGGCTGAATTGATAGACAGTATTAAAGCGATGCAACAACAAAATTTTGTTGGTGTCAATTTATTTGATGTCTATGCAGGTGAGAACATTGAAACTGGACAGAAAAGTATCGCACTTAATCTGGTTTACCAATCGCTTGAGGCGACAATGGACGATGAACAAGTGAATAACAAAGTGGACGAAGTGCTAGATTTGCTACAAAGTAAATTTGGTGCCGTGCAAAGATAATGTCATTAACTAAAAAAAATATCGCAGATTTATTAGCAGAACAAGTGGGCATTAGTCAAACTCAAGCATTGTCAATAACCAATGATTTTTTTGATGTGATTAGAGATTCCCTTGCCAAAGGTGAGGATGTTAAATTATCTGGTTTTGGCAATTTTGTTATCAAAGAAAAAGCAGCCCGCCCAGGTAGAAATCCAAAAACAGGCAAGCCAGTAACCATTTCAGCCAGAAAGGTAACAACTTTTAAAGCGGGAATAAAACTCAAAGAAATAACAAAGTTAGGTAAATAAAAACCTTGGTTAAAATTGAATTTTGCCAATTATCCGTATTTACACAAACATATCACATTATTTTCAAATAAATAAAATGCACAATACGACACCTATAACTGTCAATATATAGGGTAAATGCTAAATTGTTTGGTTTATTTTTGCAAATGCTGTCATTTTGATATGGCACTCATAAAGCCTTTTAAAACAGGCATTGTTTTGTCAATCAATGCTTGATCTTGCTCAATATTTCTAATTTGATTTTCTAGTAATTTGTCAGTTGTTTTGAGTGTTACTTGATAGTCATCATCAAATTCAAATGCAATAAAATAAAAGCCTTTGCCTTTGTTTCTGGTTGAATGAACTGCTAAAAAATCCGTTTCCCAAGCGAGTTCCGCCTGATAAATAGCCGATGAATTTGTCGTATTTTTCTGCACCAAGATTAGCGTGTTACCAAAGTGAAAAATAAAATTTTCAGCATCACAATTGGACGCAGGTTTGATTTGCAATTCATTATTATTCAGTGCATCAGCGATTTGCTTTAATTGCGGGTTACTAAGTTGAATATACTTGGCATCTAAATAATTACTAATATTACTATCGGGGTAATTATTTTCTAGAAATTTAATTAGTTTTTTTAACATATTGCTCTCTTGGAGAAAAAAAATCCTATTATAATCGCAAAATCTATGAATAACGCCCAACAAAATACCTTATTAGGTTTGCTATTAGCATTTTTAGGCACTTTTTTGTTTGCCTTAAAGTCTATTTTTATTAAATTGGCTTATCTTGAAGGGCTGAATAGCGATGTTGTGCTTATGTTACGCATGGCAATTGCATTGCCTATTTACCTTAGTATATTGGGTTATCTTTTTTGGAAAAAGGACAAATTTAAGGCACTCACCCAGACAACATTTTTCAGCATTGTTGGATTGGGTTTTATAGGGTATTTTTTAGCATCCTTGTTGGATTTAAAAGGGCTTGAATACATTTCTGCTGGCTTGGAAAGATTAACTTTATTCACTTACCCTGTTTTTATCGCCATTTTAGGCGCACTATTTTTTGCCACACCCTTATCCAAACGCATTGTTATTGTGCTAATCACAACTTATTTAGGCTTATGGATTATGTTTAGCCAAGAAAGCCTATTGAACGGTAATAACGACACCAAAATTGGCGTTATACTGGTGTTATTTTCAGCATTGAGTTACGCATTTTATGTATTACTTAGTAAAAATATCATCACTAAAACTGGCTCTGTTTTATTTACCGCAGTTGCCATGAGTATCTCCAGCGTATTCGTCTTATTCTTTTATTTTCTACTATTTGATTTTTCCCAAATATCCATTAGCCATAACGCATGGTTATGGGTATTTTTATTAGCAATAGTAAGCACAGTCATCCCCAGTTTTTTAATCAGCGAAGCAATTCATAGAATCTCCCCCTTGCAAACAAGTATTGTCGGGATGTTAGGACCTGTTGTTACCATTATATTGGCAGTATTTATTCTTTCTGAGCCATTTGGCATTTATCAATTTTTGGGCGTTAGTTTAGTTGCATTAGGTGTAGGATTGCTAATCCTTAGTCCTGTTACCCACAAGTAGGAAAGGATTTTCCCTTCTTTTCCCCACCCCAAGTAGGGAAGGGTTTACAACCCTTCCTCCCCCTCGTTCTCCCCCATAAGTAGGGAAGGGTTTATAACCCTTCCTCCTCTCTCGTTCACCCCCATAAGTAGGGAAGGGTTTGCAACCCTTCCTTTTCCCACCCATCCCCACAAGTAGGAAAGAGTTTGCCCTTCTTTTTCCCACCCCTAAGTAGGGAAGGGTTTATAACCCTTCCTCCCCTCGTTCACCCCATAAGTAGGGAAGGGTTTACAACCCTTCCTTTTCCTTATTCATCCCCACAAGTATAAAAGGACTTGTAATCCCTCTTAGTGTTTAAAATCTAACTCTGGGAAGGGTTACAAACCCTTCCCTACTATGTGTTGTTGTCCTTGTGAATGCCACAAATGTTATCAGTCTTTTGTTGTTATTGCTGGCAATGTCATTGTTTCTACGCATAGCATGAGAACGAGGATGTTTTGTATAAAAAAAACTAAAAAACTTCACATAAATATTTATTTTTATGGAATAATTTAACACTTATGAATACGCATATACTTATCGCACCGCACCGTTTAGCAACAACTAGGTTTAATTCAAGCCGAACTACATTTACTCTTCTACGCACTATTACTAGCCACTTTATTTGTGGTTTTTTTGTCGCTTTATTTAATGTCAATTTTATTTTATTTAATACCCTCAGAGAAAAAAATAGTAACCGCACTTTTTTAAATAGTATCGGCATTTTTGCAAATAGTATCGTTACTTTCATAAACAGCGTCAAATATTCTGCTGTTAACACTACCTCTCTTCTTAAAAAAACTTCACAAAACTGCCACCTAATCGCCTACTTTGTCCTACCCAATGGCACCAAAAGCCAGCCTTCACAAGTATTAAGTTTTGTTGCCAAGACTATTTAATTTTTATTTTTAATCAAGGAATTTATTATGGACACATTTAATCGTTTTATCATCACCGCTTTATTAGTTTTCTTTACCTCTCAAGCCTTTGCCACTGAACCTGTTGTTACCAAGGTTGAGAGGATAGACAAGAAGACGGTTTTTATTACCTTTGATCAGCCTGTTGAGCTTATCACATTTAGTGGAGAGAGTAAGACAATAACAATACTATTGAGTTTTACAGATCTTGATGGTAGCTTACCTCAACCTAAAACCACATATTATTTAGGCACTCCTGGTAAAGGTGTGGAGTTTCCTGTAGAAGAACTAAACCCAGTTGATGGTTATGCTCAACAGATAAAAATTCAATTTAACGAAAACAGTTTTAAATTGGCTGATGATAGTGGCAAAAATTTAGTTAAATTAGAATTTTACAATTTACTTGTTAGAAATATAGACAGAAAGAAATATTATAGTATTGGACATACTAATGCCAATTTTCCTCTTGCTTTTAACAGTAACCTTGCCATTATCTCTGCCAATACTCTTAAAGCAAACGAAGGTGCCAACTCTTCCTACACCCTCATCGCCAAAGATGATAATGCCACTTTCAGCATTATTGAAAACCCCAGTAATTTATTCAGCCTCAGTGGCACTAATAACACCGTCCTAAATTTTAACGGCACCAACACCGACTTTGAAAGCAACACAAAATCTTACACCGTCAAAGTTAAAGCCACCACAGGCGATGGAGATGATAAAAACGCCGAACAAACCATCACTGTCAATCTTGCCAACCTCAATGACGAAACCCCTACTGCCATCACCTTAACAGGCAACCTTAATATTACTGAAAATACCACCGCTAACACTGATTTAGGCACACTTTCTGCCACCGATGCTGATGCGGGAGATACTTTTACCTACACCTTAGAAAACAACAGTGCGGCTTACTTTGCTATTGACGGCAACACGCTAAAACTTGCTAAAACTGTAGATTATGAAACCACCAAAAACCTCAATATCACGGTTAGAGTAACTGATGCCAATTCACATACCTTTAGTAAAAACTTCACTTTTGACATTGACGATATTAACGATGAAACCCCCTCCGATGTTACTCTCACAGGTAGTCTTACCATTGCTGAAAACACCATCGATAACACTAATTTAGTCACACTCTCTGCCACTGATGCTGATGTGGGAGATACCCTTACCTATACTTTGGTAAACAACAGTGCGGCTTACTTTGCTATTGACGGCAACACGCTAAAACTTGCTAAAACTGTAGATTATGAAACCACCAAAAACCTCAATATCACGGTTAGAGTAACTGATGCCAATTCGCATACCTTTGATAAAACCTTCACTTTTAACATTACCGATGTTAATGATGAAACTCCCTCTGATATTACCCTAACAGGTAACCTTATCATTATTGGAAACACCGCCGCTAACACCGATTTAGGCACACTCTCTACCATCGATGCTGATGAGGGGGATACATTTACCTACACCTTAGAAAACAACAGTGCGGCTTACTTTGCTATTGACGGTAACTCGCTAAAACTCGCTAAAACTGTAGATTATGAAACTACCAAAAG
>NZ_CAHJWD020000409.1 GCF_903642095.1 Bathymodiolus brooksi thiotrophic gill symbiont
ATGAAGGTTGGTTACTTGAGCGTCATAAACAGTAGTTGTAATAGGGGAGTTGGCACGAACATTAACTGTTGTAGCGGATTGCAAATCAAATATTGGGTTTGTGTTATCTATGACAATACGCAAAGTATTTTTACCTATATCTGAGATATTGCCAGCTGCACTGGTTTGTCTAATCTGAATGGCATTAGCCTCATAAGTGGTATTATCAGCTAGCGTAAAACTATTACCTGTGCCATCAATGAAGCCATTATCACCACTAATAGAATACTGCCAAGTTGCATTCGATTCTAAATTACTAATAGTAATCACACCATTACTGGTAATGCCATCGTTATCTGCTAGACCTGTATCTTCAAGGGTAAATTCTGGTTGAGCTGGTTTGACCGTGTTAATCTCTGTTATTGTTGAACCTGAACCTATAATACTACCACTATTACTAGAAAGGTTAACGGTAATAGTGTAGTAACCACCTTGGGTAAATTTTGAAGTCCAAGCATTGCTATTGCCTAAAGACCAAGTATTATCACTATTAATATTTGGAAGATTAGAGGCAATTGTATGAATAGCAACATTATCTTTCTTAAAGACAATGCTACTAATACTTATTAAACTCGCTGTGCCAATGACTTCAACTGTGCCACTTAAAGTAGCTGCTGCCATCTCATCAGCATTGATTTTGCCATCATCACCAATACCATTCCAAGTAACTGAAGTGGATAAAATAGCACTTTTTACCGATACAGTAATAAGTTGCTCTGTCTCATTGCCTGCAACATCAGTGGCAATAATAGTAACTTTGTGAACACTTACTTGGGTTTGTTCTTTCTTATATTTTAATTCACCAGTAGTACTGTCAATCGTAAATTTTTCTTGTTGAAAGCCGCTTTTTAAAGTGTAAGTAACTTTTTCCTCATTTGTTGTTGCCGTATATATTATTGCTGATGCAGGGGTATCTGTTTCAACATTAGCAGTAGTTGAGCTAGTAAACACAGATTTTTCGGTATCTATGGTAATATCTGAAGCTTCGTTAATTTTAGTTATGCCTAAGGAATTACCAGTTGCATCAAGTTTCTTAATTTGAATGGTATCAGCAGCATAAGCGCCATCATCCAGTGTAAAACTCCCGCCTGTGCTAGACTTAAAGGTAGCACCACCATCAGTGGAATACTTCCAAGTTTCGCCTTCTTTTAAGCCATCAATAGTAATCGTATTATTGTTGGTAATGCCATCGCTATCAAATAAACCTGTATCTTTAAAGGCAAAACTTAGTTTATTATCAGCATCATCATCAGCATCATCGTCATTACCATTGCCATTGCCGTCATCACCATTACCACTACTTCCAACAACCACAACGGCTGCAACCACAACAGCGGCTACGATTTCTACATTTGAAGCGATAACATCAGAAAAACTTTGAGTATCATCCGTGCTTACCGCACTAGATTCTGTAGAAACAATAGACTGCTCACCATAAAAATACACAATTTGCGTGCCA
>NZ_CAHJWD020000410.1 GCF_903642095.1 Bathymodiolus brooksi thiotrophic gill symbiont
ACTTTGGAGTCCAACATGAATTCCTAAGTTTACAGTTGAGTATTTTTGTCCCTTTTTAGTGTCCGTGTCGGATTCAGTGTACACTTTAGTTTTCTCACCACAAAAGTTACAGTTATCACATTTTAATCCGAGACGCCATGACAATCCCCACTTTTGACAATTGTTTGTATTCCAGTTGCATGAAAGTTCACATCGGGGTTCATTTTGACCATGTTCCTTGTAAAATTTGTTGAACATGTCCATTAATTTTCCACAATGTAAGATTTTGTTCCCTACAATGTCATTCTTATTTTCTTGCAGGAGCTCCGGTTCCGTCACCTGTGGCTCTGGTATCGGACGAAAGAAACGCATATTGCCAATATTACCCTCAGAATCTGTAACCAGGTAGTAGTCATCATTAGGAGACAGGTGAACAGCATCTTTGAATGTAGATACAGGTAACCTTTTCGATGATATTGTTGACTCCAGGCACTCTGAAGTTGACTTTTTTCTGAACCTTGGATGTACCGTTTGAAAGAATCTTCTCCTTTTAGTGGGTCTGCCTCGTTTCGACATTTTTCAAACTTTGACTTGTGTATTCCCTTGTATTGATACTCACTTTGCAATGATTTTATTGTGTAATTGGCATTTAATTTCAAAGGAATTAGAAAAGTAATAAAAATTCTTATATTTATCTTAGATCTGACCATCATTTTAATATCCTTCTCATCCAAGCACCTGACTAACTAATTACTTGAAAGTTTTATGTCATCAAAAGACCAATAAAATGTACTCTCCTAATACACATAATTGACCTCCAACTGGAACCAAATAAATAGCGATATAACCAAAAAATTGTGGAAAAATATGATTTTTTTTTACATCTTCAGTAAAAAAATTGGCAAAATTCCATATTTCCAACCCAGGCCATTTCTTATCTTCATTTCTGTTGAGTAAGCTCTTGATTAGTTGTTTAACCTGTTAATGTCTCATTACATTTCTTTTTTTCAAAGACAAGACATTTTTTGTTTGCAGTCTTTTTCTACATTCAAATCAACCTTTTGAATTTTCTCACTGTTCGACACTTTTTGTATTTTCAAATTATCTCCCATTTTTAGGGGCAATTTTTTTTGTGTGATGGTCATGTTTTATTTGTAAGACAACAAGGTATCAGAAAAAAGTCATGTTTTAGCAGTA
>NZ_CAHJWD020000411.1 GCF_903642095.1 Bathymodiolus brooksi thiotrophic gill symbiont
AAAGCTATAGCTATATTTAGATATTTTGTATGATAATATTATATTGTAAATCGATCCACCCTGTGATTTTTTTCAACAAGATACATTTTTTATAGTATATATTTTATTATTAAATACAATATTGAACTGATTTTCGCTAACACTTCAATCATTGAATATTGATTTTTTTCGGATGTTGAATATGTTTTCCCCAGAATTGCACCCCCTGTTAGTATACATAAATTTTATTGCTTTATTTAAAAAAAAATAACACCAAGAACATCGATGATACGAGTGTTCTTATTCAGAAATAAACCTACAGCAAAATAAAGGTATACTGTAAACAAAATTTATTGTCCGAAAAATACGGTACTCCTCTACTATACTAATTTGGATTAGGTGATGGGAATTAGGTGTCATCATCAAAATAAAGTATTTTATGATAATGATGGCTGATTAAAATTGTTTGTCCTGCATTGGCTGTCAGTTGTAATATACAGGATGTAACCAATATACAGGAAGAGCTCCTACTGTGAAGCCATCTATTTTGAGATGCCATTCAATGAAAATAACAACCTGACCATATTGTTACATAATAAGAATAAGAATTAGATAAGAAATTAAAATTTATAGAAGGCAAGGATTTATATAATTAACACATTAAGTCACATTTCATTTATTTAGCTTGGGTCAGTTATAAATTTATTTTTTAAGTACAAATAAATTGGAAGACGGCTTGAAAATCGATGTAAAGATTTATTAACATTAAGGGATTCTTTAATTAATGGGTTTATATTATTAGTATTTATTCTTACAAAATACATCATAACTTGAGTTTTAATAAAGGAAGCAATAGGGAGTCGCCCCAACTCTGATAATGTCGAAATGTTACATGCAGTTTTTTTAAGGCCTAAAACTGTTTTACAATATTTTGTATGTATTTTTTCATATGATGATTTTTCCTGTAGG
>NZ_CAHJWD020000412.1 GCF_903642095.1 Bathymodiolus brooksi thiotrophic gill symbiont
GTCAACACAGTATTTTCTTAAATCAATTTGGATTGCTCATTCATAGATGTAATTCTATTGACTAACCTTATATTTCTAGCTTCTAAACTCGAGGCTGTTGTATGTTCGGGACATCAAAGAAATTGTTAAAATTGTCACAAAACATCAAAATGATTTGAATTTTGGTAGCAAATTCAAACTCCGGAAATAGCAATAACTTTCTATTATCGAATCGTTGACGGACACACTGAATTTCCGCATTGTAGGAAAAGTACTTCTAATTTTTGGATATGGTAATTTTATTGCAAGTAATTAAATCTTGGAGATACAGACAATGGACAAAAGTATGCACACGCTTCCAATTTACCCTATATATTTCATATAAAACTACAGTTTTTCAAAATATTATCTTGAAATCAATTCACGTCCGATTTTAATCATTATTTCATCAAGGAAAGCAGAAAGATATGTAGTTTATAGTAGTAATTTTGAAATAACTTTTTGAAGCATGTTTTTCAAATCGCCATGATTTAAACACAAACGTAAATAATTTTTCTACAAAGGTACTATCTATTAAAGCATTGTATTTCGAAAGAAATTAATTCAGTTGTGTGTTTAGCTTGTATATTCTAAAAATGTTTATCATAGAAAATTATTTTGAAATTATACAGTAAAACTACATACAATTCTGTTTTTATTGATATAAAAATTATCGAAATCGGGTGTGAATTGACTTCAGGATAAGCTTCTGAAAAATTGTAGTTTTATATGAAATATATAGGGAAAATTGGAAGCATGCGAATACTTTTGTCCATTGTCTGTACATTTGTATATATTGCCTTATACATCACGTTCTACTAAGTTCAGTGGAAAGAAGAACGATTAACGATCAAGAGGCCACCTTTGTCTTTGTCTTTGCCACCGATTCGATCCTCGTACATGGCGTTTTTATTATGTTTTTTTTTATTGCTATTGATATACAACTATAGCCAGTTGTATCATCTTAACGCAAACTTTGAATGTAGCTAAATAACAACACAACTTAGTCACATTTTTACTGATGAACCTGGAAATGCAAAAAGTCCCTATCAACCATGCATTTTTGGAATCAGGAGATCAACTACTATCAAATTCAAAGTCATATCTAGGGAATACCTTCCAATTTGAACAATTCACTTTTTAATTAAGATCCTTTCCCTTTTCCAGTGAAATACCTTAATGATTTATCTTTATATTAAAATACGGTTGTCTGACAACGACTTGCATATAAAATATATCCTGAAATACGTTACCAGGACGTAAAAATTACGTTTGAGCTTTTACGTTAACATCAAGACCATATCCGTACGTAACAAAAACGTTCAAACTACAGTGTCACAACGACTTGCATATAACGTATTCTGAATACGTTACCAGGACGTAATAATTACGTTTGAGTTTTTACGTTAGCATCAAAACCATATCCGTACGTAACAAAAACGTTGGAAAGTACGTTGTCACAACGTCTTGCATATAACGTATTCTGAATACGTTACCAGGACGTA
>NZ_CAHJWD020000413.1 GCF_903642095.1 Bathymodiolus brooksi thiotrophic gill symbiont
GACGTCCCAGTCCAGAAAAGAAAAATAATAACTTACAGAAGTTATAAAAATTTTGATACTGATAGCTTTAATTGTGATCTTGAGAAAATTTCATTCCCAGATATTGAGAATTTATCAACATCTAGTGAAGTACACAATGTATATAATGAATATCAAAATGCCTTTAAAAGTGTACTTGATAAACACGCTCCAGTGAAAAATAGACAACCCCGTAAAAATCCACTTCCGTGTATGAACAGTGAATTAAGAGGAGCCATATACAGAAAACATATGTTTTATTCCCAATATACAAAAAATCGCAACACAAAAACATGGGAAAAATTTAGAAAGCAGCGAAATTTGGTAACAAAATTAAAAAAGAATTCTATGAAAACTTATTTTCTTGAACGCTGTACGGGTGGGGCTAAAAATGTCAACTTCTGGAAAACTGTTAAACCATTTTTCTCTAAAAAATGTAACTCTGGGGATCAGAATATAATTCTGTGTGAAGACAATAAAATTATAAATGATACATGTGAAGTTTCTGAAAAGTTTAATACTTTCTTCTCTACAGTTGCAGATAAAATTGGGGAAGACACTGTATATGACCCCACTACTCACCCTAGTATATTGGAAATTAAAAATCATGTGGATGTGGAGAAAAATTTTGAATTCCAGCATATAACATCTGATAAAATTGAAAAAATTATAGATAAAATAAATATAAAAAAAGCCTCTGGGTTTGATAACATTCCAGCCAAAGTTATCAAACAGTGTAAACCAATAATATCCAACCAGTTAACATCATTGATAAACTTGTCTATTGACACTGGTGTATTTCCTGATTCTCTTAAAAAAGCTCAGGTAACACCATTACACAAGAAAAATGACCCATTAAGTAAAACAAATTATAGACCTGTGAGTGTCCTTCCTGTTTTTTCTAAAATTTTTGAAAAGGTATTTGAAACACAATTGTCTGATTTTTTTGACACAATATTTAACCCTTTTTTGTGTGCTTTCCGACGTGGACATGGATGCCAGACCACGTTGCTCAGACTTCTAGAAGATTGGCGTGAAGCCCTAGACAAAAATTATTATATAGCATCAGTTCTGATGGACCTTTCAAAGGCTTTTGATTGCCTACCACATGCCATACTGCTAGACAAATTGTCAGCTTATGGAGTTTCAGATAATTCGGTCTCGTTACTAAAATCATACTTATCAAACAGAAAACAACAAATAAAGGTCAATAGTGTTCTGAGCAACTGGGCTGACATCCATAAAGGGGTTCCGCAAGGATCTATACTTGGTCCCCTCTTATTCAATGTCTTCATAAATGATATATTTTTGTTCATTAAAGACAGTTCTCTGTATAATTATGCAGACGATAATACCCTTTCCTTTGGCAGTCCCGATTTTGATCTACTTATTTCTACTCTAGAGTCTGACTCAAATCATCTCATTGAATGGTTCAAAATTAACAAAATGCAGGCTAATCCTGATAAATTTCAAGTTTTGGCGGTGGGGAAGAAAACCTATGAAAAACGTCCAACTATAAATATACAAAATTTTGAACTAACGTGTGAAGACAGTGTTAAATTACTAGGCATTGAGATCGATTATCAATTAAATTTTGACACACATATAAGTACAATCTGCAGGAAGGCATCCCAACAGCTGAACATTATCAAACGTTTAGGCCCCTATTTGAACAGATTAAACAAACTTACAATTTTCCATACTTTTATTCTTAGTAATTTTAACTTTTGCCCTTTGGCCTGGCATTTTTGTACGGAGAAAAATTCCAAAAAGATAGAAAAAGTGCAAGAAAGAGCTCTTCGCTTTGTGTATGAGGATTACAATAGCTCATATGATAATTTATTGAAAAAAGCAAAGGTGCCTTCCTTGCAGATTCGTAGAATGAGAACTATGGCCCTGGAAACATTTAAGATTATGAATAAACTGTCGCCATCATGTCTCCATAGCCTTGTGCATTTACGAAATTCAAAATATTATTTTAGATACAACAATATACTGGACATTCCACAGGTCAGAACATCAAGGTATGGCAAAAAAACATTTAAATTTGCTGCTGCTACATTGTGGAACAGCCTCCCAGACCATTTCAGGACTGAAAACAGTTTTTCTCAATTTAAGAGCTTAATGCAGTCCTGGAATGGTACTAAATGTTGCTGTTCTGCATGCAGATGATAAATATTCTGCTACTGTTTTTGCTCTTTTTATTTGCATATAGCTTTTAGATATATATTGCTTTGTTTTAGTGCTTGTCAATTTTTTATCCAAACATGCTTAATTTTCTGCTTTATTATGTCATGATGCATGTGGATGCCGGTGGGAACCCAGCGAGGCATTGCCACCTGGTCCCCGGCCGGCATCTATATGCAGTATGCACGGTACAGTAAAAACTCTTTCAGATTTGCTGCATCTACATTGTGGAACAGCCTCCCAGATCATTTCAGGACTGAAAATAGCTTCTCTCAATTCAAGAGTCTTTTGCAGTCCTGGAATGGGTCCAAATGTTGCTGTTCTGCATGTAGATGATTCAAATTTTGCTTCTGGTTTGCTTAATTTTTTAATTTTTAATTTGTTTAATTATTATTTTTTTTTAGTTTGGCTTGAAAATTTTATATTCTTTGATTTTTTAGTTAGACAGTGCTGCTTTTACTGATTATGTTGGTACCAGTTTTAAGTATTCAGTATTATTATTTCATTATTTTTTTTTATTCACTATTGGTTCATTTTTTTTTT
>NZ_CAHJWD020000414.1 GCF_903642095.1 Bathymodiolus brooksi thiotrophic gill symbiont
ATATCTTATTAAAATAACTTTTAATTCATCAGTTTGGCTTCTTTGAAACCAGCAGATGTGTTAAATATTTTAACGGTCACTTTTAAAATTATGTCAGAAGAAATGCTTTCATTAAATTGATCTCAAACTTTTTTAAAAACAAAAGTGTAAACATAGTTTACATAAAACATTATCATTATAGCGCCAATTTCTACTAGTTTAAGAGGTTTGGACCGTTTTTAAATGCACATCAACATATCGAAAGTAGAAAATGATTCCGGATATTTTGCCCGTGACTTTTTAAAATTATAATCCTCAGTCCGATCAAATCTTATTGCATCGAGACCAAAGCATATTTTCTTAATAATTACTTATATTCTTGTGTTATCTGTATTTAATTGTTGTCACCCTTCATTGTTAACATTTGCTGTTTTTAATTGTAACGTTTTAGTTACAAAAGATGGTTTGAAATATTGTTTGTAGAGAATTTAATTAATGTTTACAAGTTGTTAGAAAATCATTTGTCGGAACTGTTGTGAGTGTTTTCCGGAAAATGGCACAGTTTGGTAGCCAACTTAAACTTCTTCCATCTAGGGAAGTTCAAGAATCATTATTGAATTGTGTTGAAGAAGGTACAAAAATGGTCACATCACTTGTTGATGGTTCTTTGTCTGAGGGCCAGTCTCGTAGTTTCTACAATCCTAGTACACGGTCCAAGTTGAAGTCATTCGAAGATATGACTCACAAAACTAAGCTGAAGTGTCGTTCTGGGGACACAGTCACTGTTCATATGAATCCTGAGCTAGTTTTTCGTCGGGAACTGGTTCTTGCAAATTGTCGAGAGGACGTTACTGTTGAAAAGGTTCTGTCTTTTCCAATTGGTCCGATTCCAACATAATTGTTTCACGACGATGGCACAATGCGCAAAACCAGTAAGGCAGATCTTGTACATCAACTGGAACAGAACGTTTCTATAATACAAACACTGCCCATTTTTTGATATTTCCAGAACAACTCTGATCAGAGATGACATGCCTTTGTTGCAGTCAATAAATGCAAAAAGGTTTAGAACCTTTGGTGAGATGGCACTTGATTTTGTAAAAAATCAGATCTCTTGTTTTCAGTTTACATCCGTTGTCGTCGATATCTTTGATAGATATGACATTCAAAACTCTATCAAAAAGGCAGAACGGGACCGTCGATCCAAGTCTGTTTTCACTGCATTTGATTGAAGGTAGGGTTATTCCTGACTGGAAAAAGTTTATTAGTTCTGGTGAAAATATTATTAGATTTCTCGGCGATTACATTGCCAAACATATTCGTCAGAACAGTTCTCTCCAAGAAGGGCAATCACTTTACCTGGCCGGTTTATTTTCTAATCCTGAAACAGTTAAAATGTTGAATCAGAATGGTATGTTAGATTGCAGTTGTTTGGCAAGCACACAAGAAGAGGCGGATACCCGCATAATTTTGCATGCACTGTATTCTGACAAACTGTATCAAGAGAATAACGTTCAAGGTCGCATCGTTGTGAAATCCCCAGATACGGACGTTCTTGTCCTTTTAGTACATTATTTTCCAAATATGAAAAACACAAGTGAGCTTTGGTTTCAAACAGGACTTATTACGAGCACTAAGGATTGTAGACGTTATATCCCTGTACACGAGTTATGCAAGTCATTGAGCTCCGTTGTGTGTGAGATCTTGCCAGCTGATCATGCTCTAACTGGGTGTGATACCACTTCTTCGTTCTTTGGTATCGGGAAGAACTCTATGTTCAAAGCTCTGAAAGAGCCACCCAATCAGTTTAGTGATTTGTCTCGAATAGAATGATTCAGTCGATCTAAGCCGAAAACTAATATCAAGGCTGTATGATCCGAAGGGAAAGTCGAAACGATGCCATATCGATCTGAACAAATTGCGGGTAAAATTGGAAACTGTCAAAGATTCTACTTTGGTGAGACTTCCTCCGAGTGAAGACACATTTAAACAGCATGTTCTTAGATCTTCGTACCAAACAAAGATATGGTTAATCGGAATTGCACATATTCCAAAGCCAGCAGTTGCATGGTTGCAAAGATGGAAAG
>NZ_CAHJWD020000415.1 GCF_903642095.1 Bathymodiolus brooksi thiotrophic gill symbiont
ATCATTTCTAAAATCATAATTTCATTAACAAATCAACTCGATATTTCCAGAATTTTACATATTTCGAAAACATATGTACCCATGTAAAGTTGTTTCACGAGAAATAAATCATTCGGTAAATTGTATGTACTATCGACGCCTTTTTGGTGCCAAATGGAAAAATTCTCGGGTAACCTGTTCCTTAAAATATGAGGGTCTCCTCCTATCAATTTTCGCTACGAATCATTGTTTGTAAATAAATTCATTCGTATTCTTTTCTGGAATTGTTAGTATTATACATGTGTATCTGATATGCTTTCTAATTAGCTACTTACGGTATAATACAGTTACTAGGTGGGAATACACTAGTCTGTTCTATAGTAACCACCGGCATTGCCACAGTAAGAATTGTTAGGTATATACGAAATATATCTGAATAATTGTATATCTTTCAGGCTTGACACACCTTTAACTCCCTTTCAGAAAATACTTTAATTCCATTCAAATAATGCTCGCAGATTCCGACCTTAGATTAACAGGTGGAACACATCCGGTTTTTGCTACCATTTGTGATACCAGTCCCTATTTTTTTGAGTTTTCTCCCTTCGTGTGACATCTAACCCAGTTCTTCTGATGTGATGATGTATGCATATATAGCATGGGCCTTATTTACAAACTTGGAGACTTTCTCCACATTAATTGATTTTCAGAAGAAGTGTTATGGTAAATATACTCCCAAATATGTTTTTTGTTGCTGGTTTATATGTACTAAGTATCACACCAATTTTCAGTAGAGCCAGTTATTCTAGATGCTCCTATTGTTTCCTAGTTGATAGTTCACAATGCTTACTAATACTCTGAAAGCAGTTATCTCCATCTAATATACAATGAAGCTATTGACAATTAATAGAGTTCTGACGTTTCGTATATATAATGAAATTATATGGTTTTGGTATATTTCGCCCAAACATGTCTTTTTGTACGATTTCGATATATCATTTCTAAAATCATAATTTCATTAACAAATCAACTCGATATTTCCAGAATTTTACATATTTTGAAAACATATGT
>NZ_CAHJWD020000416.1 GCF_903642095.1 Bathymodiolus brooksi thiotrophic gill symbiont
GAGTGGTTTATTTACTTTGTCCTGTTATGTAGTACTGTATTTTAGTGATCAAGGAATCATCCGAGTCAAATGTGGGATTGAGTGGCTTATTTACCTTGTCCTGACATGTAGTACTGTAGCTTAGTGAACAAGTAATCAGCCGAGTCAGATGTGGGACCGAGTGGTTTATTTACCTTGTCCTGTCATGTAATACTGTAGGTTAGTGAACAAGTAATCAACCGAGTCAGATGTGGAACTGATTGGTTTATTTACCTTCTACTGTCATGTAATACTGTAATTTAGTGAACAAGTAATCAGCCAAGTCAGATATGGGACTGAGTGATTTATTTACCTTGTCCTGTTATGTAGTACTGTATTTTAGTGAACAAGTAATCAGCCGAGTCAGATGTGGAACTGAGTGGTTTATTTACCTTGTACTGTCATGTAATACTGTAGTTTAGTGAACAAGTAATCAGCCGAGTCAGATATGGGACTGAGTGGTTTATTTACCTTGTCCTGTTATGTAGTAATGTATTTTAGTGAACAAGGAATCATCCGAGTCAAATGTGGGACTGAGTGGTTTATTTACCTTGTCCTGACATGTAGTACTGTAATTTAGTGAACATGGAATCAGCCGAGTCAGATGTGGGACTGAATGGTTTATTTACCTTGTACTGTTATGTAGTACTGTATTTTAGTGAACAAGGAATCATCCGAGACAGATGTGGGACTGAGTGGTTTATTTACCTTGTCCTGTCATGTAATACTGTAGTTTAGTGAACAAAGAATCAGTCGAGTCAGATGTGTGATTGAGTGGTTTATTTACTTTGTACTGTCAAGTAATACAGTAGTTTTGCGAACAAGGAATCAGCCGAGTCGGATATGGGATTGAGTGGTTTATTTACCTTGTCCTGTCATGTAATACTGTAGTTTTGTGAACAATGAATCAGTCGAGTCAGATGTGGGACCGAGTGGTTTATTTGCCTTGTCCTGACATGTAGTACTGTAGCTTAGTGAACAAGGAATCAGTCGAGTCAGATGTGGGAATGATTGGTTAATTTACCTTGTCCTGACATGTAGTACTGTAGTTTAGTGAACAAGTAATCAGCCGAGTCAGATGAGGGACCGAGTGGATTATTCACCTTGTCCTGACATGTAGTACTGTAGTTTAGTGAACAAGGAATCAGTCGAGTCAGATGTGGGAATGATTGGTTAATTTACCTTGTCCTGACATGTAGTACTGTAATTTTGTGAACAAGGAATCA
>NZ_CAHJWD020000417.1 GCF_903642095.1 Bathymodiolus brooksi thiotrophic gill symbiont
GGCAATTATGGAGGAAAAGGAAGTTGAATAGTGCAAAGATATGGAAAATATGGAAGAAACCCAGGTTGAATAGTGAAAAGATATGGAAAATATGGACGAAATGTAGGTTGAATAGTGAAAAAATATGGAAAATATGGAACAAAAGTAAGTTGAATAGTGAAAAGATATGGAAATTATGGAGGAAATGTAGGTTGAATTGTGAAATGATATTGAATATATGGAAGAAAAGTCAGTTGAATAGTGAAAAGATATGGAAAATGGGAAGAAAAGTAGGTTGAATGGTGAAAAGATATGGAAAATAGAAAAGTAAGTAGAATAGTGAAAAAAATTGAAAAATACAGAAGAAAACAGTGACAAGATAAGGAAAATATAGAAGAAATGTAAGTCGACTTGTGAAATGATTTGGAAAATATGGAAGAAAAGTAAGTTGAATAGTAAAAAGATATGGAAAATGAGAAAGAAAAGTAGGTTGAATAGTGAAAAGATATAGAAAATATGGAAGAAAAGTAAGTTGAATGGTGAAAATATATGGAACATGAGGAAGAAAAGTAGATTGAATAGTGAAAAGATATGGAAATTATGGAAGAAAAGGAAGCTGAATAGTGAAAAGATATGGAAATTATGGAAGAAAAGTAAGTTGAATAGTGAAGAGATATCGAAAATATGGAAGAAACGCAAGTTGAATAGTGAAAAGATATGGAAAATATAGAAGAAACCTCAGGTTGAATAGTGAAAAGATTTGGAAAATATGGAAGAAAGGCAAGTTGAATAGTAAAAAGATATGGGAAATATGGAAGAAAAGTAGGGTGAATAGTGAAAAGATATGGAAAATACAGAAGAAAAGTAAGTTGAATAGTGAAAAAATATGGAAATTATGGAAGAAAAGTAAGTCGAATAGTGAAAAGATATGGAAAATATGGAAGAAACCCAAGTTGAATAGTGAAACGATATGGAAAATACGGAAGAAAAGTAAGTTGAATAGTGAAAAGATATGGAAAATATGGAAGAAAAGTAAGTCGAATAGTGAAAAGATATGGAAAATATGGAAGAAACCCAAGTTGAATAGTGAAAAGATATGGAAATTATGGAAGAAACCCAGGTAGAATAGTGAAAAGATATGGCAATTATGGAGGAAAAGGAAGTTGAATAGTGAAAAGATATGGAAATTATGGAAGAAATGTAAGTTGAATAGTGAAAAGATATGGAAATTATGGAAGAAAAGTAAGTTGAAGAGTGAAAAGATTTGT
>NZ_CAHJWD020000418.1 GCF_903642095.1 Bathymodiolus brooksi thiotrophic gill symbiont
ATGATTTAACCACAACAGAATATCAAAGATTCAAGGCGGACAGTAATCGATTTAATAAAACAAATAAAACAACTGAATATTTGCATATTTTAGAAAAACAATGAAATGGGATGATGGCAAATAAGCCATTTTTGGGGTGCAAATGATGGCAAAATCATTTGAATAGGGTTTGACTTATTGGTATTTATTATTTGTAATATGTTGCCAATAAAATTTAACTGCTTATTTAAACAAACAATAGATTACTAAATGAAAAAACTAACAAACAATCAAAAAAAATTCTTACGGGCTCGTGGACACAGCCTAAAACCTGTGGTGATGGTCGGACAGCATGGGCTGAGTGAGTCGGTAGTGGCGGAATTGGCATTGACGATGACTAAACATGAGTTGTTGAAAATCAAAATTCGTGCGAGTGATAGAGAGAGCAAGCAGGCGATGATTGATAAAATTGTTGATATTACTCAGGCGAATTTGGTGCAGGTGATTGGTAATGTGATGGTGATTTATCGTGCATTTGATGAAGATCCACAGATTATTTTGCCGAGAAAATAGCGGTCAATGGCGCTTAAGATTGCAATTAGTGCTGCTGAGACTTCGGGGGATTTAATCGGTGCTAAACTGGTGGCTGCATTAAAGGTGCAAGATGATACTGTGCAAATACAGGGGCTGGTGGGTGAAAAAATGCGTGAGGCTGGTTGCACGCAGTTGTGGGATCAGCGGCAGGTGAATGTGATGGGGTTGAGTGAGGTGTTAAGAAAATTGCCTGCTTTATTGCGATTGCGTAATAAGATGATTGCATATTTTTCTGCTGATGTGCCAGATGTGTTTATTGGGGTGGATGGGCCTGATTTTAATTTTGTGATTGAGAAAAAGTTAAAACGCCAAGGCATTAAAACCGTGCATTTTATCTCGCCTTCGGTGTGGGCGTGGCGTCAAGGGCGTATTAAAAAAATTAAGAAATCAACCGATTTGGTGTTGTGCTTGTTTCCCTTTGAGGTGGATTTTTATCAAAAATATGGACAACGAGCCGTCTTTGTTGGGCATCCATTGGCTGAAATGCTACATCCTAGAAGTCATTATCAAAGCACCAAAACGGTTTTACTAATGCCCGGTTCACGCACGAGTGAAGTTACTAGATTGTTGCCTGAATTGTTAGCAGCGACAGAGATAATGGCAAAGCAAGACCCACAATTAACTTTCCATGTGGCATTGGCAAATGAGGAATTATTAGCGTGGGCAAAGCCATTGAGTGCCGCTGCTAAGGTGAGTATTTCTACGGGGGATGCACATCAACGGATGCCACAGGCGGATTTGGTTTTAGTGGCATCTGGGACGGCTGCTTTGGAATTGGCGTTGATTGGTGTGCCGATGGTGGTGGTGTATAAATTATCAGCGTTTAGTTATTTTATTGTTTCCAAATTGGTTAAGACCAAGTGGGTTAGTTTGCCGAATATCATTGCTAATAAGCCTTTAGTGCCAGAGTTGATTCAAGAAGATGCGAAGGGTGAGAATATTGCCAAGCATGCGATGGCAGTTTTAAACGGTGATAATCAAAATTTGGCTATAGAATTTAAAAAAATCCATCAACAACTTAATTTAAATGCCAGCACAGAATCAGCACGACTTATTGGCGAATTTATCAATGAGTGAGCAAGTTAGTAATATTGTTGCACGGGCATTGAGCGAAGATATTGGTGCGGGCGATGTGTCTGCCAGTTTGCTGGATGAGGGGGTGGTATCGGCACAGATTATTGCCAGAGAATCGGCAGTTGTGTGTGGGATTGAATATGCACAAATGGCTTTTTTATCGCTTGACAGTAATATTCAAATTAAGTGGCAGTTGAATGATGGCGATAGCATCAAGCAGGGGCAAGTTTTGTGCATTTTATCAGGTGCCTCTAGGGCGATTATTAGTGCGGAAAGAGTGGCACTTAATTTTTTGCAAACGCTCAGTGCTGTAGCAACACAAACCCAGTATTTGGTGGATAAAATTGCACACACCAATGCTCGGCTTTTAGATACCAGAAAAACCATTCCCGGCCTGCGATTGGCACAAAAATATGCTGTTCAATGTGGTGGTGGGGTGAATCATCGCATGGGATTGTATGATTGCGTTATGCTTAAAGAAAATCATATTATTGCCGCTGGTTCAATCAAAAATGCGGTTCAATTAGCACAGATTAAATACCCAAATTTGCCTTTGATTGTAGAGGTGGAAGATTTGACACAACTTACCGAAACGCTAGAGTTGTCTGGTATTAACAGGGTGCTTTGTGATAATTTTTCAATCGTTGATTTAGTGCAAGCGGTGAAGTTAACGAACAATAAATTGCCTTTAGAGGCATCTGGTAATATTGATGAAAAGACAATTGTGGCTGTGGCAGAAACGGGTGTTAATTGTATTTCTACCGGTGCTATCACTAAAAATATTCAGGCCATTGATTTATCGCTAAGGTTTACCTGAGGCAAAGAATACGGGCGATAACAAGTCGTTTTTGGTGTTATATCTGAGTGATTTGCCATTTATATCAACAACAGAACCTCCTGCATTTTGCAAGATACAAGCACCTGCTGCTGTGTCCCATTCAGAACAAGGGCTAAATTTAGGATAATAGTCGTATTCACCTTGTGCAATTTTGCAAAATTTTAGTGCACTACCTAAATATGAAAGTTGATGCTCGCCAAGTTGCTGGAGATGCGTTTTCAAGTGGGTGCTATGTGCTGAATAGTGTCCAGTTACCACGCGCAATGGTTGCGTTTCCACACACACTTTAAGGCGTGTTTTCAGGTTGTTATGGAGTTGATATGCTTTGCTATCAAAACCGTAATAGTGCGTGCGTTCAAGTGGCGCATAAACCAATCCAAAAATTACTTGATGATTTTTGATATAAGCAATGCAAATACAAAACTCCCCTGTTTGCTCTATAAAATCTCGTGTGCCATCCAAGGGGTCAATCAGCCAATATTCTTGCCATTTTGAGCGTTGTTCAAAAGCAACAACATCAGATTCTTCCGATAAAATGGGTGTATTTGGTGTTAATTGAGACAAGACCTTAACAATGGATTGATGTGCCTCTTTATCAGCGATAGTCAGTGGCGTTTTATCTGCCTTAAGCTCAATTTTAAAATCATTTTTATAATGTGACAAAATTTTATCGCCAACTTTAGCGGTTAACTCAATAAGTTGCGATAGGATTTTGTCAAATTTCATGCGACTATCATACCTTATCGCCAAGAAGTAATTTAACCCCACTGGATTTGAATAATTAATCAAGTGTGAATTTTGTTTTTATTCTGGAAATGACCGAAGTTTAGGCAACTGCAAGTAACTGTATTTTTTGATTGGATTTGAGATTTTTATTGTATCCTAATCTAGGCAAATGCCAAATAAAGTAAAGAAACTTTATAGAGATTATATTAATCAATAGGGTTTTATCCTCAAATAAATTTAGTTGTTTTGTCGTATTATTGAAGATCAGGTGTGATACCAATTGGGTGTTTGTTTTGGGCTTTGGTTATTTTTCTCAACGCTAAATGGATAGATTTTTTCATCCATAAAGTTAAAAATGCCCTGCAATCAATAGATAAACAGAGCATTTATTAATCTTACGCCATCTTTACGATTTTGTAAATATTGGCATACTCGTAACTTATTAAATATACCAATGTTTTAAAATGGTGGGCCTACTTGGACTTGAACCAAGGACCAATCGATTATGAGTCGATTGCTCTAACCAACTGAGCTATAGGCCCGAAAAAAAGTTTATTCCAGAAAACTTTGTAATTTGTGCGCTCTAGAGGGGTGTCTAAGTTTACGCAACGCTTTTGCTTCAATTTGACGAATGCGTTCACGCGTTACATCAAATTGACGACCTACTTCTTCTAGAGTATGGTCGGTATTCATATCAATACCAAAGCGCATTTTTAATACTTTTGCTTCTCTGGGTGAGAGGTTGGCAAGTAAATCGCCAGTTGTTTCTTTTAAGCTTTCTCTGGTGGTAATTTCTACGGGGGAAGAAAGATTGGTGTCTTCAATAAAATCACCAATATTGGAATCTTCATCATCACCAACTGGGGTTTCCATTGATAAAGGTTCTTTGGCAATTTTTAAAATCTTAATAATTTTGTATTCTGGTAATTCCATCTCTCCCGATAACTCTTCAGGTGTGGCTTCACGACCAAACTTTTGTAATAACTGGCGTTTAACACGATTGAGTTTATTAATGGTTTCAATCATATGGACGGGAATGCGGATGGTGCGTGCTTGGTCGGCGATTGAGCGAGTAATGGCTTGACGAATCCACCAAGTTGCATAGGTTGAGAATTTATAACCACGGCGATATTCAAACTTATCAACTGCTTTCATTAAGCCAACATTGCCTTCTTGAATTAAATCTAAGAATTGCAAACCACGGTTGGCGTATTTTTTAGCGATTGAAATAACCAAACGCAAGTTTGCTTCAATCATTTGTGCTTTTGCTTTTTTAGCATGGCGGTCGCCACGGCGATAAAGTTTGTTTAACGCCTTTAACTCAACAATAGTGATTTGCATTTCTTCTTCATATTCACGAAGATTTTTTTGTGCATAATAAATTTCATCTTTACTGCCAAGTAAAGCATCTGCAATTTTTTTATCCAATGTGGCTTCTTTTAACCAATTAAAGTTAGTCTCATTGTTGGTAAATAATTCAAAAAATTGTAGTCTTTCCATGCCAGCGTATAAGCAGGCATTTTGCACAACTTTTTCCTGTTTTTTGACTTCGTAAACACGGTCGCAAATGGTCTCTACCATAGCGGTAACTAATTTTGGCGCTAAACGCAAGTCGGACAAACTGGTTGATAACTTTTCGCGTGCAGTAATGGTCTTTTCGTGGCGGAAACCACACTCTTGATTGGTATTTTGATAGATTTCAGACAATTTTGAAACTTTGTTAAAACGCACATATACTTGTTCTTCATCAGGGCCAGTATATTCCATTTCTTCCATGTCTGCATATTCATCATCATCATCAAACTCGCCTGCATCAAAGGCTTCTTTTTTCTTGGCAAAATCTTGTGCATCGTTTTGGTAGCCAATGATAACATCCGTAATTTTACATTTTCCTTCTTCAAGTCGTGTGTGTGCCTTAAAAAAGTGTTCGGTAATTGATGGATAAAGCGTAATTGCTTGCATAATTTCAAAAATACCCGATTCAATTTCTTTGGCAATGCGAATTTCATCTTCTTGCTCTAGTAAGTCCACTACGCCCATTTCACGCATATACATTCTAACTGGGTCGGTGGTTCTGCCAAATTCTGAGTCAAGGGCGGCCAAGGCGGCAACGGCTGCTTCTGCAGAAGTTGATTGTGCTTTGGCACCTGATTCTACAACTAGGGTATCTGCATCGGGAATGACTTCAGAAATAACAATATCCAATTCTTCTAAAATAGTAACAATTGGCTCAATTTGATCTTGTGTTAATAAATCTTCTGGTAGCAAGTCATTTAGTTCGGCATAGGTCAAATAACCTTTGTCCTTGCCAATCATAATGAGTTTTTCAAGTGCTTTTTTGTGTTCTTTTGTTGTAGATTTCATAAGTGATTATTTTACGACTGACCGAAATGACGATAATTATACATTAGACCCTTGTGTAATTATTACAATTCAAGTTTTTAGTGTATTTTTTTGTTATTCAAAGTCAGAAAAGATGGTGCTAATAGATTGTTCCTCGCTAATACGCTTAATAACTTCTGCAAGTGTTGGTGCAATAGACAGTTGTCTTATTTTTTTACAACGAGCTGCTGGATCGGATAAAGGAATGGTATTGGTAGCCACAAGTTCGTCTAATTTTGAATTATTGATATTGTCAATTGCATTGCCAGATAAAACAGCGTGCGTGGCATAAGCCACAACTTTTTTAGCACCTTTTTCTTTTAAAATATTAGCCGCTTGACAAAGTGTGCCAGCGGTATCTACCATATCATCAATTAACACACAAGTTTTTCCTTCAACATCGCCAATCACATTCATAATTTTAACCATATTTGCTGCTGGACGACGCTTGTCAATAATTGCCAAATCAGCATCATTTAGTTTTTTAGCAGAAGCACGCGCACGCACAACACCGCCGACATCAGGCGATACTATAATCATATCACGGTAGTTTTTCTCAAGAATATCCTTGATTAATACTGGTTGAGCATAAATATTATCAATGGGAATATTGAAGAACCCTTGAATTTGGTCGGCGTGTAAATCAATGGTTAAAATTCTATCAACGCCAGATGCTTCAATCATTTTTGCAGCCAGTTTTGCTGTAATTGGCACGCGTGTTAAACGCGAACGACGGTCTTGCCTAGAATAACCAAGATAAGGAACAACCGCTGTAATTCTAGCGGCTGAAGAGCGTTTTAATGCATCTACCATAATCAACAATTCCATTAAAGTTTCTGCTGGCGATGGGCCACAGGTAGGTTGTAAGACGAATACATCGCAACCGCGTACATTCTCTAGGATTTCAACTTGCGATTCTCCATCACTAAATTGACCAACCAGCGCTTTTCCTTGTGCAACATTTAAATTTGAAATGATTTCGCCAGAAAGTTGAGGGTTAGCGTTACCGCTAAAAATTTTAATTTTGTCAAGGGACATAGAAATTATTGATAGCCATTAAAATGTTAGAATTATACTATGAGACTTTTGTATAAATATAAAATAATCATTAAAAAGCCACTTTTATTTATTTAGGGATTTTTTAAATTCAGTCTTAAGTTTTATCAAGGCAAAGTTTGAAAAATCCATTAATTTGACTAACGCTAAATAATGATTCTTGAGGATAAAAACTATTTATACTATTGGTGTAAAGACCCTCGTGCAAAACCTTCTAAAAGACGAAGAAGTTTAGTTAAGCTAAACGACTAAGTATTTTAAAGGTTTTTTTAAATTGGCTGGGCTGGCAGGATTTGAACCTGCGCATGACGGGATCAAAACCCGTTGCCTTACCGCTTGGCGACAGCCCAATTAAGTTTGTTATTAACTATTAAGTTAATAACGGCGAGGTATTGAGTGCTTGCGCTACAAAACCCGACCATTTGCTTGGTAGATTATTAAATGCTACCAAAGCATCTTTCTCATCTTTAAACTCCGCAAAAACACAACTTCCTGAGCCTGTCATTCTCGGCTGGTATAAGTGGTTTTTGGATAATCTTAAATGCGTTAACACTTCTAAAATTTCACTTTCCAACTGCATGGCAGCCTCAAGACAATCATTGTGTGGATTGATTAGTTTTGAGAAAGGGTGTATTTTCCCTACTATGGGGGTCATTGTCAATGCTTTATGCAAGAAAATTTCTTTGGTTGAAATATGCTTGTCAATAGAGACCACTAAAAAATAGTGTTTTGGCAAGTTTATGGGTGTCAAAATTTCCCCCACACCTTCCGCCCAAGCACTATGTCCAGCAATAAAAATAGGCACATCAGCACCCAGTGCTAAGCCGATTTCCGCTAATTGTTGAGTTGAGTATTGTGTGTTCCATAATTGATTAAGTGCAATTAATGTCGTTGCCGCATTCGAACTACCACCCCCCAAACCACCCCCAGTGGGAATATTTTTTATGATAGAAATATCAACACCCAAACTGGTGCCTGTTGCTTTTTGTAGTATTTTAGCCGCTTTAATGATTAAATCTTGCTCTAATGGCACGCCATCGTTACCACTAATGCGTGTTATAACGCCATCTTGCCTGATAGTAAAATTAAGCTCATCGTAATAATCCAGTAATTGGAAAATTGTTTGTAGGTTGTGATAACCATCTGCTCGTTTCGAGTTGATGTGCAAAAATAGGTTAATTTTTGCAGGAGATTGCCATGAATTAAGGATTTTTTTGATTTTCTTCGGCGTGTCTATATAGGCACTTATAAGTTAAATACAAGCCAACTTCCCCTGTTTTTTCAAACAAAATTCCATCTCGTATCAGGTTGATTGATTGTTCCGTAAGTTTTGGACGCTTAGCGTTAACTAGTGTAAGTTTTTTATCAAGAATACCAA
>NZ_CAHJWD020000419.1 GCF_903642095.1 Bathymodiolus brooksi thiotrophic gill symbiont
TCTATTTTTTTATATTTATTTTTCATACTTTTTTCAACATTAACGCCCAAAACCCCAATCTAAGGGGCTAGGGAAGGTTATAGTGAGTTTAGGGGCTTTGTCCTAAGGCTCTTATTGTATACTCTATTTATATGCATAGTCATTAAATCCAATCATTCATCACTTTCTAATCGCCCTCTATTTTTGCTTGTATTTCAAAAGCCACGCTTTGGTCGTTAACAATGGCTTCTCTTATTCGGCACTTGTTGCTCTTCTTCAGAACTTGCTTAGCTAGGCTAGTTAATGATAAGGCGACTAAATGTATTCACAATAAAAATCTTAGGTTGTTAGTTAATGACTATTATACTTTATTTTTTCTAAGTAATGGCAAATAAAAGTGTCGCACTAATAAGTGCCAATTTTGCCATTACAATTCTCATTTAGATAAAATAGGTTCAATGTCTTTTGATATCCTGCAACATCTTCTGCAATTTTTAAATTAAAAACCATCTTCTAAATCAAACACCTTATACAATTTATTTGCAATTGCATCCCTTTGAAAGTGATAAGGAATAAATGCACTTCCATCAGATTGATAATTCTGAGGATTAAGAGACAAGGCAACAACATAAAGAGCGCTATTATAAGGCTTAGTAACTCTGGTCTTTTTTACCGCGCTATATAAGTATTAATACCGCTAAAACGCCTTAAGGTTGTTATTTTTATATCTAAAATTCTGCTTCTCATTTATTGGTTAGTCTGCAATCTTCCAGTTAAGGGTTTTGGTTGCCATAAATGGCACAATGGTGCTGTTTGCAAAAGGGTAGTTTGCGGGTATGACCCAATCTTGTTTTTCGAGTGTAATGACTTGTGTGTTGTGAGGTAGGTTATAAAAATCTGCACCGAATTTTGAGGCAAAGCCTTCTAATTTATCTAGTGCGTTTTGGCATTCAAAAACTGTGGCATAAAGTTCAATGGCGCAATGTGCAGTAAAAATGCCAGCACAGCCACAGGTGGATTCTTTGTCAGTTTTGGCGTGGGGGGCGGAGTCTGTGCCCAAGAAAAATTTAGCATTACCGCTGGTTGCAGCAGCCAAAAGTGCTAATTGATGTGGATTTTTACGCTTTAAAATGGGTAAACAAAAATAATGGGGTTTGATGCCACCTACCAGCATATCGTTTCTGTTGGCTAAAAGATGATGAGGGGTAATGGTTGCAGCGATTTTGTTATGGCTTGTTAGGACAAAATCAACGGCATCTTTGGTGGTAATGTGTTCAAACACAATTTTTAATTCAGGGAAGTCATACACTACTTGACTTAACACCTCATCAATAAATACGGCTTCACGGTCAAAAATATCCACATCGTTTCGTGTTACTTCGCCATGTACTAAAAGCGGCATACCGAGTTTTTGCATACACTCCAGCGTTGGATAGAGTTTGGCAATATTGGTCACACCACTGTCTGAATTAGTCGTTGCCCCTGCGGGATATAGCTTAGCTGCTACAACCTTGTTATCAAGTGCTTCTTGAATGTCTTTAGGTGTAGTGTTGTCGGTTAAATATAAAACCATCAGTGGATTAAATTCGCTGTCTTTTGGCAAAGCAGATAAAATTTCCTGCCGATAAGCGTGTGCCTGAGCGGCGTTAACCACAGGTGGGTTTAAATTAGGCATAATAATCGCTCTGCCCATTTGCGCCGCTGTCATGCCAATAATTGATTTTAACGCTGCACCTGAGCGTACATGTAGATGCCAATCATCTGGTTTAATAAGAGTAATTTGAGTTGTATTTTTTTGCATCTTTTTACTTAAAACCTGTGTAATTAAATTTATTTTTCTTCTTAGGCATTCTTTTAAATCATTGTTTTAATTATATTTTTAATAAATAAATGTCTAAAAGATGTCTAATTTTTAGAGTTAGACAATTTCCATAATTTGCCAAAAGGCTTTGTCTTCTTTTGCTTTTTCAAACTTTGCTTAACCCTGTTTCATTTTTTTAACATCCTTTGCCTGTGTGCTGATAAATACCACCTAAAATGCGTGTGCCACAAGCACCTGTTACCGATGGCAGGTTTGATGATAAGCCTGCTAAGGTTTTTTGAGCAAAAAAACCAAAGGCGGCGGCTTCTACATAGTCCGCAGATACGCCTAAATCATTGGTTAGCGTTACTTTGCTATTGGGATTTTGATGAGACAAGCGTTCAAGTAAAAACAAATTGTGTGTGCCACCGCCACACAAATATACATCTGCACCTGTGGGAATGCTTGCAGAAACGCTCATTACAGTTAATTCTATCAGTGTTCTTTGCACATCTTCAGGCGACTCATTGCCACTTAAATAATGTGCCAACCAGTTTAAATTAAAGTATTCTGGGCCGGTGCTTTTGGGGGAGGGTTGCTGGAAATAGTCATTAGCAAGCATTGTCTTTAATAAAGTTTTATCCACCAAGCCAGTGCGTGACCAAAGCCCGTCTCGGTCATAATCTAAGTTTTTATGTCGTTTTATCCAATTGTCTAATAATGTATTAGCAGGGCCTGTGTCAAACCCAATAACTTGGTTGTTTTTGACAATGGTAGTATTAGCAATGCCACCTAAATTAATAACAACACCCTCTTTTCCATCTAACAAATGCTGATGATAAAGTGGCGTAAGGGGTGCACCTTGTCCACCAGCAGCCACATCTTGCATACGAAAATCAGCCACCGTGGTAATGCCCGTTTGCTCAGCAATCAAAGCACCGTGTCCAATTTGCATCGAATAAATACCCCCTTGATGAAAAATAGTTTGTCCGTGTGAGCCAATTGCTTTAATGCTTTCCGTTTTAAGTGCTAATTGTTGTAACAATGTATTTGTCACATCGGCAAAACAGCGTGCCACTTCAATATCAATCTTAGCTAGGTTTGCTAATGAAGTTGTTGAATCTTGGGTAAGTTTTAACAAGCTTTGCTTTAACTTATCGGGATAAGGCAAATACGATTGGGCTAATATTTTTCTACCCAGTTCATCAACTACAGCACCATCAACGCCATCCATGCTGGTGCCTGACATAAGTCCAATATAGTAATTGGGAGGACTAGCCATGGCAGTTTTTGTATTTCTTGCCAGAGCCACAAGGGCAGGGCTCATTGCGTCCTACTTTTTCGCCAATACGCTGATAAGTTTGTATATTGTCGTTGGTTTCGCTGTGTATGGTTGCCTCTTCAGGCTGGGTGTGTTCTTCTAAAAGGGTGTTGTGCGTTGCTAATGCTTCTTCATTATTTTGTTGTTCAATATCATCAGCACTACTTTCTGCATTTAGGGCTACGCTTGAAAGTGCTTTGACAATTTCAGTGTCGATTGTGTCTAGTAGCGTTGTAAACATGGTGAAAGATTCGCGCTTGTATTCTTGAGTTGGGTTTTTTTGTGCATAACCACGCAAACTGATACTTTGACGCAAGTAATCCATTGCTGCTAAATGTTCCTTCCAGAAGTGATCCAAGGTTTGCAACATCACCGCTTTTTCAAAACCACGCATCTGTTCACTGCCAACAACCTTTTCTTTGTATTCAAAAATTTGCACCAAACCTTGGTCAATTCTTGACACCAATTCATCCACATCTAGCCCTTCATCTAGCCATTCTTGTAAAGGGAAATCGGCAGCATAGTCTGATTTTAAGGCATGGTATAAGCCTTCAACATCCCAATCTTCTTCGGCTTGTTCAGTTGAAATATAATTACTAAATAAGTTATTAACAACGACTTTACGCATGGCAGTAAACCTATCCTGCACATCATCAACGCTCATTAAATCATCACGCAACCCATAAACAATTTTGCGCTGGTCATTGGATACATCGTCATACTCTAAAAGGTGTTTACGGGCATCATAACTCATACCTTCAACTTTTTTCTGTGCATTTTCAACTGCACGATTGACCATTTTATGCTCAATCGCCTCCCCTTTTTCCATGCCCAGTCGTTGCATCATCATTGCCATTTTTTCACTGGCAAAAATACGCATTAAATCATCTTCTAACGACAGATAAAAACGGGTTGAGCCAACATCACCTTGGCGACCTGAACGCCCGCGTAATTGATTGTCTACACGGCGTGACTCATTACGCTCAGTGCCAACAATATGCAATCCACCTGCCTTAATAACCTTGTCGTGTTGCACTTGCCAATCGGATTTTTCCTTGTCTGTTGTTTCTCCTTCTAACTTGCCACCAAGCACAATATCTGTGCCACGCCCTGCCATATTGGTGGCAATAGTCACTGCACCAACACTGCCTGCGTTCGCAACAATTTGCGCTTCACGCTCATGCTGTTTAGCGTTCAAAACTTCGTGTTTAATTTTTTTACTGGTGAGTAATTTTGAAATTTTCTCAGAGTTTTCAATGCTACTGGTGCCTACTAAAACAGGTTGCCCTGTCTTTTGGCAGTTTTCTACATTTGTAGCGATGGCCTCTAATTTTTCATCCAAAGTTAAATAAATTTGGTCAGACATATCGTCTCGTGCAGAAGACTTGTTCGGTGGAATAACCACGGTTTCTAAACTATAAATCGCTTGAAATTCAACGGCTTCGGTATCTGCTGTGCCAGTCATACCTGAGAGTTTGCTATAAAGTCTAAAATAATTTTGAAAAGTAATGGATGCCAGTGTTTGATTTTCCCTTTTAACACTCACACCTTCTTTGGCCTCAATCGCCTGATGCAAACCCTCGGACCAACGACGCCCCGACATAGTTCTGCCTGTAAATTCATCAACAATAACGATTTCATCACTATCAACAATATAATGGTCGTCTTTGTGAAACAACATATGGGCACGCAATGCTGAATTAATATGCTGCATCAGCAAAATATTACTGGCATCATACAAACTTGCACCTTCTGGCAAAACGCCAGTGCTGATTAACAGGTCTTCTGCTTTATTGTGTCCATCGTCGGTTAAGAATACTTGCTTATTTTTCTCATCAATTGTGTAATCGCCAACCTCTTTAACCACCACTTCTTTACCTTCGCCAGTTTCAATTTGCTCAGTAAAACTTGGAATCATTTGATTAATTGCATGATAAATTTCAGCATAATCATCTGCTGGCCCAGAAATAATGAGCGGCGTTCTCGCCTCATCAATCAAAATAGAGTCAACCTCATCAATAATAGCAAAGTTAAGCTCGTTCTGCACTTTTTGCTCAGAAGAAAATGCCATATTGTCTCTTAAATAATCAAAGCCTAACTCATTATTAGTGGCATAAACAATATCACAATTGTAAGCATCTTTTTTGTTTTCTGGTGGCATATTTGAAGTAACAACGCCAACGCTCAAGCCTAAAAATTTAAACACTTTACCCATCCATTGGGCATCACGCATTGCCAAATAATCATTCACAGTAACAACATGAACCCCTTTGCCAGTCAATGCGTTTAAATAAGCAGGAAGTGTTGCCACTAAAGTTTTACCCTCGCCTGTGCCCATTTCTGCAATATTGCCATTGTGTAATACCATGCCACCAATCATTTGCACATCGTGATGCCTGAGCTCTAAAACTCTAACGCTCGCCTCACGAACAACTGCAAATGCCTCTGGCAATAAAGAATCTAAATGCGCTTGGTCTTCAAGTTTTTGTTTGAATTCTTGTGTTTTGGCACTGAGCGTTTTGTCATCTAGCGCTTGCAATACAGGCTCAAATGCATTAACACTCTCAACTGTTTTAGTAAGTTTTTTTACCAGTCGATCGTTACGAGAGCCAACAATTTTGGCTGCTATTTTATTTATAATACTCATGAATGTTTATTAAAATATAGTTTTAAAAGTGGTCTCATTTTACTCGCAGATGTTATGATACGCACCCTTCTTTAATGCATTGGCACTTTTTTTTGATTTTTAAGGTATAAATGTCTAAAAAAATAACAAATTTAGCAGGCTTTACTCCGCAAGGTGCGTTAGGGCAAATGTTTGCACAGGCTAGAGCGTTGAATGCGTTGAATCAGCAACTTTCAGAGCACTTGCCAGAAACCTTTAAGTCGCTGTCCTTGTGTGCTATTAACGACAATACTGCCACCTTTGTTACCAACAATCAAGCGCTGGCTTTTCGTGTGCAAAAACAACCTGATGTTTTGCTAAACGCACTCAAACAAATGGCATCGCTTACGACAATAGAAAAAGTGATTGTTAAAATTAGTCTAAAGGAATATTAAAATATTTATATTATTTAGAACTAATATACATTATAATTGTTGGGTTTTTATTTTAAAAAATAAAACAACATTCATTCATAAAGGAAATAGTAATCTTATGTCAGAACAAACAATAGACCTTAAGAAAAGACGCTTTCTAACCCAAGCCACAAGCGTGGTTGGTGTAGTTGGTGTTGGCTTTGTGGCATGGCCATTTTTATCTACTTGGAACCCATCTGCTAGAGCAAAAGCTGCTGGTGCACCCGTTGAGGTTGATATCAGCAAACTTGAAGAAGGGCAGTTGGTTCGTGTATTGTGGCGTAAAAAACCTGTTTGGATTTTTAAACGCGACAAAACCACTATTTCAAATTTAAGCACATTAAATAGCGTATTAACCGACCCAAGCAGTTCAGAAACCTCTCAACAGCCAGAATACGCCAAAAACCTTTATCGTTCAATTAACCCTGATATCGCAGTAATTGTTGGTGTTTGCACCCACCTTGGTTGTTCACCAACTCACCGTCCCGAACTTGGTGCAGCCGACCTCGGTGGTGATACTTGGAAAGGAGGTTTTTATTGCCCATGTCATGGCTCTAAGTTTGACTTAGCAGGTCGTGTTTACGCAGGTGCTCCAGCACCGACTAATTTGGTAATCCCGCCTTATCATTTTGTATCTGATTCGTTAATTCAAATTGGCGTTGACCCAAAAGCATAGGAGCAAATAAATGGACAATAATAAAAACTGGATTGATCAAAGGTTTCCACTAACTAAAGTTTGGAACGAGCATTTAGCAGAATATTACACACCAAGAAACTTTAATTTTTGGTATTTCTTTGGCTCATTAGCCATGTTGGTTTTGGTAATGCAAATCGTAACTGGCATCTTTTTAACTATGCACTTTAAACCCGATGAGTTAAAAGCCTTTGCTTCGGTTGAATATATTATGCGTGATGTAAATTGGGGCTGGCTAATTCGCTATCTACATTCAACAGGTGCATCGGCATTCTTTATTGTTATTTATCTGCATATGTATCGTGGCTTACTTTACGGCTCATACAAGTCGCCACGAGAGTTGATTTGGATTTTGGGTATGATTTTATACATTGCATTAATGGCTGAGGCATTTATGGGCTATGTCTTACCATGGGGTCAAATGTCTTACTGGGGTGCACAAGTAATTATCTCACTATTTGGCTCTGTGCCGCTTATTGGTCCCGACTTATTAGAGTGGATTTTAGGCGACTACGCTGTAGGCGACCCAGCACTAAATCGTTTCTTTTCATTACATGTGATTGCATTGCCACTTATCTTGGTTGTGTTAGTGTTTTTGCACATTGTAGCATTACACACAGTTGGTTCAAACAACCCAGACGGTGTTGAAATTAAAAAGAATAAAGACAAAAATGGTATTCCAAAAGATGGTATTCCATTCCACCCATACTACAGCGTTAAAGACATTGTTGGTGTGGTAGTATTTTTAATGCTTTTCTCTGCTGTGGTGTTTTTCGCACCAGCAATGAACGGTTATTTCTTAGAGCATGCCAATTTCATTGAAGCCAACCCATTAAAAACCCCCGAACACATTGCACCACTTTGGTACTTAACGCCTTTCTACTCAGTATTAAGAGCAATTCCACCAATGTTTGGATCGCAATTCCCAGGGGTTGTTGGTATGTTTGCAGCGCTATTAATCCTATTGGCTCTACCGTGGTTAGACCGCTCTAAAGTGAAATCAATTAGATATCGCTCAGCACCGTATAAATATGCCTTGGGCATCTTTGTGGTTAGTTTTATTTACTTAGGCTACTTAGGTATGCAGCCAGTAACGCCAACAAATGCCTTGTTAGCACGGGTTTTCACTATAACCTATTTTGGCTTCTTTATCTTAATGCCATGGTTTACTTCTATTGGAAAAACCAAGGAAGTGCCTAAAAGAGTAACGGGGAAATAAAATGAAAAAATTATTAACAACGACAGCATCTGTTTTAGCAGGGCTAACAATCTCTTTTAATCTTTTAGCAGGTAGCAATGTGCAACTTGACCGTGCTAATACAGATATTAGAGATCAAAAATCACTACAAAATGGTGCGCAATTATTTATGGATTATTGCTCAGGTTGTCACTCTATCTCTTTTATGCGTTACAATCGCATTGCTGAAGATTTATTTTTAGATGACATTGTAGAGGCCTATAAGCAAGCAAAAACAAACTTATTGACTAACAAGCCATTGAGTGCTACTGATTTTCAGGCACTTTCAAATGCAGTTGACAATTCTGTGAAAAATATCAAACAGGCAAAAGAATCGCTTGGTAAACTTTCTGACAGTCAAATTGAAAAGAATTTAAGCAAAGCAACCGACAGAATGGTTGAAAAAAACCTTGTATTTAATGCTGACAAAGTTGGCTCTCCAATTATTTCATCAATGCCAAAAAAAGGAGCAGAAGCTTGGTTTGGCACAACACCGCCAGACTTGTCTTTGGTCGCTCGCTCTAAAGGCACAGATTGGATTTACACCTATTTGCGTAGTTTTTACAAAGATGATTCTCGTCCATTTGGTGTGAACAATAAAGTTTTGACTAATGTCTCTATGCCAGATGTTTTATGGCATCTTAAGGAGAGCAAATCAACAAAAGATTTCAACCAAGATGTGCGTGATATTACTAACTTTTTAGACTATGTTGGCGAACCTGCAAAATTGGTGCGCGTTGACTTAGGTTACAAAGTATTAGGCTTTTTATTTATTCTATTCATTCTTTCTTATTTATTGAAAAAAGAATACTGGAGAGATGTTAAATACGGCAAATGGAAAGCCAAAGACTAATTAATCTCATTTTCTAGTACAATCGAAACAGTGTTTCAATAAAAATACTGTTTTTTATTTCTAAGGACAAATATTATGACAAGCAAACCAAATCCATCTTCAACCATTCTTTATTCGTCTAACGATGAAATAGAATCACATGTAGTGCGCTTCATTATGGCAGAAAAAAACATTGAAAGAGAGGTAGCAATTTTAGAAGCTGAAAAAATACCTGAAGAAATTTTAGAACTTAGTCCCAGTCAAACACTGCCCACTTTATTTGACCGTGGTATCGTTTTATATGACCTTTCAGTGATTATGGAATACCTAGATGAACGCTTTCCATTTCCACCATTGTTGCCTGTTGACCCGATTGAAAAATCAGAAAAACGCCTGCTTATTTTTAGATTTACAAGGGCTTCTAACAGTTGGTTTGATCAAATTAAAATTATTGAAACTGGCAATAAAAAAGAAGCCAATGCAGCCAGAGCATTTCTTAAAAATAGTTTGATTGAATTGGTACCTTTGTTTGAATACAAACCTTTCTTTAAAAGCGATGATATGACGATTGTTGACGCTTGTTTGGCGGCATTGTTGTGGCGTTTGAAAAAACTTGATATTAACTTGGGTGTGCCGGGAAAGGCTGTTACTGACTATGCAAATCGTCTATTTGCAAGAAGTAGCTTTAAGGAAAGTTTGACTGATTGCGAAAAAGAATATAATTAAACATAATTTGAGAACTCTGATAAATATAAATAATTATCAGGGATTTACTTTTTTACCAGCTTAACGACTTCTTTAAACCTTGCCTTAGTATTGCTAAGATAAGGTCTGAAGAAATCGTCTATTTTTTAAAAATAATTTTAAAGAGAGTTTAGCCGATTACGAAAAAGAATATAACCAAATATAACTTAACAACGGCAAATGACTTATGACTTCTGTAGTACCTTATCTTGTTAGAGCTTACCACCAATGGATGGAAGATTCTGGACTAACGCCACACATATTGGTTGATTGTTCAAAATCAAGTGTGGTGGTGCCAGAGCCTTTTATTCAGAAAGGGAAAATTGTGCTTAATATCGCTAATCATGCAACCAATTCCCTAGTTATAAACAATGAATCAATATCATTCAAAGCACGCTTTGAGGGGAAATCCCATAATATTTATACACCCATTAATGCGGTGCTAACTATTTATGCAGGTGAAAATGGCGAGGGTATGTTTTTTGAAAAGGATCAAATGCTACCAAAAAAAGAAAAAAAGCCAATCTTAACTATATTAGATTAATTACCTTGGCGTTAAAGTCATCTATTTTTTCTTTATTAAAAGTTACTACCTCAACATCTGTATAAGCACTCAGCGCCTCTTCATTGTCTAAATTATTGGATGTAATTTGGTTAAGCACTAACATAATAATATTCAATTTGTGTTTTTTAGCGGCATTAATGCTCAATAATGCCTGATTGATTGCACCCAGTTCGTCTTTTACCACGATTACCACTGGCAGTTTAAGCGCTAATGCAAAATCACTGTTTAATGCTTGCTGTGCAATAGGAGAATACAATCCGCCTGCACCCTCAATAACAACAAAATCATCATCATTTATGGGTTGCACTGCATCAACTAAATCTTGTAATTCAACAACAATACCTTGCTCTGAACTGGCTTTTTCGCCACTCACACAGGCTTCAAATCGAAATTTACACACAGTATGGATTGGCTCTGGATTTGCACACAAATTGTTCAATAATACTGCGTCTTTAGGCATCAATCCATCGGCAGTTTTTATGCAATCGCTCTCAATGGGTTTTCTCGCCACAACAGTGTATTTCACACTCAGCGCTTGAATAATATAACTGGCAATCCATGTTTTTCCTACATTGGTGCCACTGCCGCTAATAAACAATCCTTTCATGGTTTATAATTTTAACAGTAAAACCCTTTCAACCTAATCCAAAGATTAATACCGCTTACCCCGTATTTAACACACATGGTCAAGCCCATGAAGTGGACTTTCTGTGTTCAATAGCACTACTATGTTTAATCTCTATATTTGGATTAGAGGTATAATAACGCCCACACACAATTAGTGGGTAAATAACTATAAATACAGTAAAAAATTAGGTAACTATAAAATGGTTAATAAAGAGAAAGTTTGGAAAACGCATATCAACGATATTTTAAAAACGAAATTCTGCGGACTTTCGTTAGATTCGCCTATTATTCTGTTATCAGGCTGCGTTGGTTTTGGCGAAGAATACACACGCATTGATGGATTTTCTAACGCTGATGTGGGTGCGATTTGCCTAAAGGGGACAACCTTAGAGCCACGCCTTGGCAATGCCCCTCATCGAGTAACGGAAACACCCAGCGGTATGATTAATGCCATTGGCTTACAAAATCCTGGCACAGATTTGGTCATTAATGACATTATGCCAAACTTGGATAAAACTGAAACTCGCTTTATCATCAATATTTCAGGCTCATCGGTAGAAGAATATGGTGAAATTACCAAGCGATTTGATGACACTGATATTGATGCAATAGAAATTAATATCTCATGCCCTAATGTTAAAGAAGGCGGTGTTGCTTTTGGTAATGACCCTGATATGTCCTATCGTGTGGTTGATATTTGTAGAAAAAATACCACAAAGCCGATTATTACCAAGTTATCGCCCAATCAAACTGATATTGCCTTTAGTGCTCAACGCTGTATTGATGCAGGCACTGATGGCTTGGCAGTAATTAACACACTAATGGGTATGGCAATTGATATCAAAACCAAAAAACCGATTATTGGTAACAACCAAGGGGGGTTGTCAGGTCCTGCCATTAAACCTATTGCACTGTTAAAAGTCCACCAAGTTTACCAAGTGAGCAAGCACCACAATGTGCCGATTATCGGACAAGGTGGCATTATGACGGCTGATGATGCGATAGAATTTATCATTGCAGGTGCGTCCACTATTGGTATTGGCACGGCATTGTTTTACGACCCATTAATCTGCCATAAAATCAATGAGGGTATTGGTCAATATTTAATAGACAATAACCTTGATAATATCGATAAATTAATCGGCACATTGGAGCTTAATACTTTCAATTCGCCTTGTAACCCAAAATAAAAATATGAATTCAGAATATAACGCTCAAGAAATTGAAGCACAAGTCCAAAAATATTGGCAAGAAAATAAATCATTTGAAGTTGTTGAAGACAATTCAAAAGAAAAATATTACTGCCTAAGTATGTTTCCCTATCCCTCTGGGCGTTTACATATGGGGCATGTGCGTAATTACAGTATTGGCGATGTTATCTCTCGCTATCAAAAAATGCAAGGCAAAAATGTCATGCAGCCGATTGGTTGGGATGGGTTTGGTTTGCCTGCTGAAAATGCTGCATTAAAAAACAAAGTGGCACCTGCTAAGTGGACTTATGAAAACATCGATTATATGAAAACTCAGTTAAGTCAGTTGGGTTTTGGTTATGACTGGTCGCGTGAAATTGCCACTTGCCACCCAGATTATTATCGCTGGGAACAGTGGTTGTTTGTTAAATTATTTAAAAAAGGCTTGGTCTATAAGAAAAATGCTATTGTCAATTGGGACCCTGTGGATCAAACTGTGCTGGCAAACGAACAAGTAATTGATGGGCGAGGCTGGCGTTCTGATGCGTTGATTGAGAAAAAAGAAATTTCACAATGGTTTATGCGCATTACAGATTATGCTGATGAATTGTTAGATGATTTAGATAAATTAGATGGCTGGCCCGATGCCGTTAAAACTATGCAAAAAAATTGGATTGGCAAATCTATAGGTTTAGAAATAGACTTTAACAGAAAAGGCTTTGATGCGCTAAGCGTTTACACCACTCGCCCTGATACGCTAATGGGGGTTACTTATTTGGCCGTTGCAGCCGAACATCCTTTAGCACTTGATGCAGGCAAAGACAATGCTGCCATACAAGCCTTTATTGACGAGTGCAAAGCCATGGAAACCTCTGAAGCTGCTATGGAAACTATGGAGAAAAAGGGCATTGATTCAGGGCTTAAATGTATGCACCCAATTACAGGTGATGAAGTGCCGATTTGGATTGCCAACTTTGTCCTAATGGGCTATGGCACAGGTGCAGTAATGAGTGTGCCTGCACACGATGAACGAGATTATGAATTTGCCAAAAAATATAACATTGATATCAAACAAGTCATCAATAAAGATGAAAATACCAATGAAGGCGCCATTACCCACAAAGGATTTTTATTTAATTCTGGTAAATTTGATGGCTTAAATTTTGACCAAGCCTTTGAAGCAATTGCCAAAACCCTTGAAGACAATAACTTAGGCAGTAAAAAAACCAACTACCGCTTACGAGACTGGGGCGTATCACGCCAACGCTATTGGGGCTGTCCCATTCCCATTGTTAATTGCCCAAGTTGTGGCTCAGTGGCTGTCCCTGAATCTGATTTGCCTATTACTCTACCTGAAGAAGTAAGTTTTGATGGTGTTGGCTCACCGATTAAAAAAATGCCTGAGTTTTATCAAACTACTTGCCCTAATTGTGGCGAAGCAGCGCAACGAGAAACCGATACTTTTGATACTTTTTTTGAATCATCTTGGTATTTTGCCCGCTATACTTGCAAAGACAATGGCGACAAAATGCTAGATGAGCGAACCAATTATTGGCTAGCCAATGGTGGCGTGGATCAATATATTGGTGGCATTGAACATGCAATTTTACATCTACTTTACGCCCGATTTTTTAACAAACTCTTGCGTGACGAAGGCTTAATTAAAAATGATGAACCCTTTAAAAACTTACTTACCCAAGGTATGGTTTTAAAAGACGGTGCTAAAATGAGCAAATCCAAAGGCAATACCGTTGACCCACAAGAAATGATAGCCAAATATGGTGCAGACACAGTGCGCTTATTTATTTTATTTGCCGCTCCACCCACTCAAGATTTAGAATGGAGCGACTCTGGATTAGAAGGTGCACACCGTTTTATCAACAAAGTTTATCGCCTAGTTAGAAGCTTTATAAAAGACAAAGAAAATAACGCTATCGGCACTTTAGATACCCTTAACAAGCAGCAAAAAGACATCCGCTTTAAAACCCACCAAACACTCAACAAAATCACTGATGATATGCAACGAAGACACCTATTTAATACAGTTATCGCTGCACTCATGGAATTAAGCAACACTCTTTCCAAATTTAACGACACCACCGACACCACCATGGCCATCCGCCAAGAATCCATCAACATCCTACTTAAAACGCTAAGCCCAATCGCCCCACATCTTTGCCACCACCTATGGCAAGAATTAGGCAATACAAAGGCAATCATCAACGAACCATGGCCAAGCATTGACAAATCAGCACTCAATCAAGAAGAGGTGCAAATCATCGTTCAAGTCAACGGCAAACTTCGCACCAAATTAATGCTCACTGCTAACGCCGACAAAGCACAAGTTGAAACACAAGCGCTTGCAGATGAAAAGGTTGCCAAATTTACTGACGGTAAAACCATTATCAAAGTCATTGTTGTGCCGAATAAATTGATTAATATTGTTGTTAAGTAAAAAAAACTAACCCCAGTATTTTTTACCATTACACTCAAGAACTTTTAAACAGCTTACAAAATAGAAACCCCTAGACCTATTAACCCACTCACAGCTATCACGCTCATAATGCCAATTTTAAAGCGAAATAGTGCAATAAATGCAACTAGGGTGATAGTGGTGGCTATCCAGTCTATTTGCTGATTGTGATATAGTGTGGCCTGTGCAAAAAATATTGCTAGATTGACAATTACACCCACTACGGCGGCTGTTACTGCTGAGAGTGGTGCGCTGAATTTTAAGTTACTTCGTGTGGCTTCAATGCCTGGTGCACCTAAGAATATGAATAAAAAAGAGGGCAAGAAGGTAAAAAAAGTAGCGACTGATGCACCAGCAAAACCTGCTAATAATATTGAATCTGCACCAAAAACTTCTTTAACCGTTGCACCAACAAAACCGACAAATGCCACTACCATAATTAGTGGGCCGGGAGTGGTTTCACCAAGTGCTAAGCCATCCATCATTTGTGTGGCACTTAACCAGTGGTATTGCTCAACACCGCCTTGGTAGATATAGGGTAATACAGCATAAGCACCGCCAAAAGTAACAAGTGCGGCTTTGGTAAAAAATTCGCCCATATCGTGTAATACTTTATTGTCTAATAAACTTAGGACGACACTACCAAGCACAACGCCGATAATTAAAAAACTGAAGAAATTAGACCATTTAAATTTTGCGTGGTCGGGAATAGGGGTGTGATCATCAATTAATGCTACGCCATAACTGTTTTTACTCTCGCCATGATGTGCACCCACGGTGAAAGTATTAGGTGATAATTTTGCACCTAAAAAGCCAATGGATGCGGCGATTAATACGATATAAGGGAAAGGAATTTGGAACTGATAAATAGCAATAAATGCGAATACTGCTAATACTTTTAACACAGAATTTGATAAGGCTTTAGAGCCAATTCGATAAGCGGCAAATAGGACAATGGCGGTAACAGCAGGCTTAATGCCATATAGAATGCCAGCGACTTCATTAAGTGCACCATAAGTTAAATAAATCCAAGTAAGTGTGCTTAAAATAAACAAGGAAGGTAGAACAAATAACACGCCAGCAACCAGCCCACCTTGTATGCCGAACATAAGCCAACCGATATAGGTAGCGAGTTGCTGAGCTTCTGGACCGGGTAGCACCATGGTGAAATTTAGGGCGTGAAGAAAACGATGTTCTGAGATCCAACGCCTGTCTTCAACCAGTGCTTGGTGCATCATTGATATTTGACCTGCAGGCCCACCAAAACTAATAAAACCTAATTTTAACCAATAAATAAAAAATTGAAAAAAACTGGGTTTTACAGGAGGTTGAGTTAAGTTCATTTTTTTAGGTTCGCTTAATGCAAAAAACCCCAGTCAAAAACTGGGGTTTTAAGAGAGGGGTTATCTATTTATTGGCAATCAAATTGTGAATAATTGGATATAAAATCACTTCCATTGCTAATCCCATTTTATTACCAGGAACAACAATGGTATTGCGTCTAGATATAAATGAACCTTCAATGATAGTTTTTACTTGAACAAAATCAACAGGTGTTTTCTCCAAATTATTAAAATGAATAACAACCAGTGATTCATCAGGTGTAGGAATATCACGAGCAATAAACGGATTGGAAGTATCCACAGTAGCAATACGCTGAAAGTTAATATCAGTTTGTGAGAATTGCGGGGTAATGTAGTTAATATAATCAGGCATTCTGCTTAAAATTGTCTCTACTGTTTCTTCTGCAGAATAACCGCGTTCAGCGTTATCACGATGAATTTTCTGAATCCATTCAAGATTAATGCTAGGAACAACGCCAACTTTTAAATCGCCATATTGTGCCATATCTATATTATCAGTAACGACAGCACCGTGTAAACCTTCGTAAAATAATAAGTCTGTGCCCTTACCAACTTTTTCCCATGGGGTGAATTCACCTGGGTTAAGGTTAGTACCTAAATTGGCGTTATGCTCAAGAGCTTCATCATCAGAATGAATATAGTAACGACGGTTACACTCACCTGTGACACCATAATCTTTAAAAGCTTGTTCAATTTTTTTGAATAAATTAGTGTCTGGGCCAAAGTGTGAGAAGAAGTTATTACCTTGTTCTTTTTGTTCTTGCACTGCTTTTTTCATAGCAATACGATCATATTTATGAAAACTATCGCCTTCAACGATAAGTGGTTTAATGTTTTCTTTATCAAAAATGTGCTCAAATGCACGCTTTACAAAAGTGGTGCCTGCACCTGATGAGCCAGTTACCACAATAACAGGGTGTTTCTTTGACATATTTTTCTCCGTGTTTAAATAAGTTTAAAAATCTAAGTTATCAACAGACAACGCATTGTCTTCAATAAAGTTTCTACGCGGTTCTACTTCATCGCCCATTAAAGTAGAGAAAACTTCATCTGCAACAATAGCATCTTCCACTTTTACTTTTAATAAAATTCTATTTTCTGGGTCCATGGTTGTTTCCCACAATTGATCTGGATTCATTTCACCCAAACCTTTGTAGCGTTGGAAACTTTGACCTTTTTTGGCATCATTCATTAAAAAATCAACCACTTCAGTAAAGTTTTTCACTTTAACGCTCTTGTCTTTTTTCTCAATATAAGACTCTTCATTTATCACACTTTCGATTTCTTCAGAAAATTTTCTAATGGCCATATAATCTGCTGAATTAAAAAATGATTCACCAAGGCGATCAACATCCGTTTCTACGCCATACATTGATAAAGTATGTTCAATCTCGTTTGCATTAAAAATAACAGTGTGTTTTTGTGCAGGTGATAAATTTTGCGCTAAAATTTCTTCTAATTGTTTAATCCAAACAGATACCTTTGTAACATTTTGTAAATCTTTTAATGGGTTTGATTTAGCAATTGCACGCAATAAAATTGGATTAATTTTCTTTGATAATCGTTCAATAATAGTATCAATTTGGTAATAATCTTTCATAGCAGCTTCTAAAGCCACACCTGAAATTGCAGGTGCTTGTGTATTGGTGAATAATCGTGCTTCATTCACGGCTTCTTGTAATAAGTAATCGCTTAATTCTTGGTCGTCTTTAAGATAACGCTCTTGCTTGCCTTTTTTGATTTTATATAAAGGAGGTTGAGCAATATAAAGATAGCCTTTTTCAACCAATTCAGGTAAATAACGATAGAAAAAGGTTAATAATAAGGTGCGAATATGTGCACCATCAACATCGGCATCCGTCATAATAACAATTTTATGATAGCGTAATTTTTCAATATTGTATTCTTCTTTGCCAATACCACAACCTAAGGCTGTAATTAAAGTGCCAACTTCAACAGAACCCAGCATTTTTTCAAAACGGGCTTTTTCGACATTTAAGATTTTACCTTTAAGTGGTAAAATTGCTTGCGTGCGACGATCACGACCTTGTTTGGCAGACCCACCTGCAGAATCACCCTCAACTAGGAATATTTCTGATTCAGCAGGGTCTTTGGTTTGACAATCGCTCAATTTTCCTGGTAAACCAGCGATATCAAGTGCACCCTTACGACGGGTCATCTCTCTAGCTTTTCGTGCTGCATCGCGAGCTCTTGAAGCGTCTAAAATCTTACTAACGATAATTTTGGCTTCTGTTGGGTTTTCTAGTAAATAATCACCCAGTTTTTCATTAAGTGCTGATTCGACTGGTGCACGAACTTCGGAAGATACTAATTTGTCTTTAGTTTGTGATGAGAATTTAGGGTCTGGCACTTTAACTGAAATAATTGCGGTTAAACCTTCTCGTGTATCCTCACCAGTAATGGTTGATTTTTCTTTTTTTGCCAAGCCTGAATTGTCAATATAATTATTTAATGTTCGGGTTAGTGCACCTCTAAAACCTGCTAAATGGGCACCGCCATCTCGTTGAGGGATATTATTAGTAAAACAATAAATACTTTCTTGATAAGAATCACTCCATTGTAAGGCAACATCAATAGTAATATCATCACGCTCTGCTGAGATTGAAATAATATTGTTGTGAATAGGTGTTTTTGCTTTATTTAGGTGTTCAACAAAAGCGGTAATACCGCCTTCATATTTAAATACATCTTTGCGATCTGTTGCCAATTCTATAATTTCAATATTAACGCCTGAATTTAAGAATGATAATTCACGCACACGATTGGCTAAAATATCGTATTTAAATTCAGTAATTGCAAAGATTTTAGGACTGGGTTTAAAGTGAATCTTTGTTCCAGTTTGATCGGTTTTCCCAGTAACTCTCATTGGTGCATCTGGCACACCTAATGTATAACTTTGTTGATGGATTTCACCATTACGATACACAGTTAAATGCACTGTTTCAGAAAGTGCATTTACCACAGAAACACCTACTCCATGCAAACCACCAGAAACTTTGTATGAATTATCATCAAATTTACCACCCGCATGCAAAATAGTCATAATAACTTCTGCTGCACTAATGCCTTCTTCGGGATGAATATCAGTTGGAATACCCCGACCATCATCAGTAACAGAAACAGATTGGTCTTCGTGAATAGTAATGTTGATTTTAGAACAATGTCCAGCCAATGCTTCATCAATTGCATTATCAACAACTTCAAATACCATATGGTGTAAACCTGTGCCATCATCAGTATCACCAATATACATTCCTGGGCGTTTTCTAACAGCGTCAAGACCTTTTAAAACTTTAATGCTTGATGCTTCGTATCCTTGCGATTGTTGTTCAGACATAAAATACCTAAAATTTATTTAAAAATGAATAGAATAATTATACCATGATAGGGGGTTATTTTTGTTGTGTAATCACACCCTTGTTAATTTGAAAAATAGTAGGGTTTATTTGCTGAATAGTTGATAAATTATGGTTAATATCAGTCATAAAAGTTTGCACTTTAAGGATTTTTAAATATTGTAAAATAATATTGACTTTGGCATTGTCTAATTCAGAAGATAAATCATCAATTAAAACAATAGGTTTCACCCCAAGATTAATTAATAACACAACTTGTGTTAGCCAAAAAATAATAGACAAGGTTTTTTGCTCACCTCTTGAAAAAAAACATTCATTTCTACCATCAAAAGTAAAATTAATATTTGCTTTATGAGAACCGTAATTTAAATATTTAATCCGTAATAATGAAGTGGTGTTTTTCTTTAGATAGTGATAAATATTTTGTTCATTAATTTCATCTACTTCTTTTGGCCAACCAGATAAAAATTCATAATTAAATTTATCTAATGAATCAATGAGCTTACCTAGAGTTTTAGTTTTATCGGACAACAAAGTTTCTCTAAGTTGTTGTAAATAATCCAATCG
>NZ_CAHJWD020000420.1 GCF_903642095.1 Bathymodiolus brooksi thiotrophic gill symbiont
CTACACCAGTACTGACTTTACACCAGTACTGACTACACCAGTACTGACTTTACACCAGTACTGACTTATATTCTATCCAATAGAACTCTTTTTGTCCTGTTATGTTATCTTCAATTTTTGCAACAGTATTTGTTCATATTATCTGTATTTGTAATATATTGTCATTGCTAATGTTTATATGTACCGGAGAAGACTTCATAAGTTTACAACTTGTGTCTTATCCATTTGTCTTATTTTGTATGACAATAAAATATGCTTAAAAGTAAATACACCAGTGAAATTACACTTCCTGTGTCTGTGAAAAAAAACCTCGCATGCATTTTTTGTATATGATTTTAAGAATTTGCTTCAAATATTCATATAACCACATGGCTGGTGTAATTGTTAGCATGCTCACCTTAAGTGCAGTAGATAGTGAGTTCGAGCCCCGTTCTGGTCAAACCACGAAGACTATAAGATTGGTATTTGTTACTTCTCTTGCTAAGCACGCAAAGACTGGTTGGCTCAGAATGAAGCAGGATAATGTGTCCGAGTGGGACTACGTATCTATCCATGGACTGTTGTTTCAGTGAGTTAGCACTATAAAAATCCAACTAAGCGTGTTGGTCTAGCACAAAGCGAATGCCATCATCATTTCATTGAAATTAACTTGTTCACGCCATGATATAGCTGAAAAATTCCTGAGTTGGCGTTAAACAACACTCACTCACTCTTATTCCGAGCAATACAACATGGTATCATGTTTACCATTCCATGATTCTTATATATTTTAGTTAATTTGATATGCAAAAATAGTAAAATGTTTAGACAATTCTGGCTTGAACTCGTATAAAAATAATGCAGGTAATCATAATTGTGTTAGTTTGCGTTTTTTTTTTATAAATATGTATTCATTTTTTAAATTATTTTTGAAAAAAAACCAAATAAACGATAGGCGAAGACTGTGGTTCTTTGCATTAACTATTTTCTGTCTTGTATCTTCTAATGAATAAGAAGCCCGGTTTGCTTGTTGTAGAGATTGATATCTGTCAGCATTGAAGTAATTAAGGGGAAAATAGCAAGCATTCATGAGCTGATACAAAATAGTTAGTACGTGTATCAAATTTGTTCAAAATACAGTGCTCCCTCGTTAAACCGCCACCTTCTGTGCAGTCGGTAGTTTGGCGGTATAACGAGTTTGGCGATAAACTGAGGGACATTGAAAACCGGAAGTTATGTGATCATATGAAAAGATAAACTTTCAACTCGACTGACATGCATTTTGCACTTGTACAAATACATAAGTATAAATAATACATGTTTAATAAATAAATAAATTAGAATAATTATATTCACATCGGAAATGTCCTGTACAGTTTGCAGATCTTTGTCAATGTTGACAAATTCTTGAACCGTCATTTGTAGCTCGGGACATCAAGGTCATTATAAACACGTGACAGCAACAGTTCATCTTCATTTGTGGGGTTATTGGAAGATCCCATTTAATTGTCAAATTATCGGCAATTTGTTGTTATGTTAATTTTGGATTTTCCTTTGCATAACTTATAATTGCACGTTTTTGTTTGTCGTCTAATTAATTACGCTTTCTCTTCAAGCACGACATTTTTATGACAACTAATTAAATTACAAATTTTACTCAGGATTAAAAGTACAAATGTAATCACTAGAAAAGTAAATACAGGTAATTATTCTAATCAAAACAACTGATCACCTGTTCCGACCCTCAACTATGAGATCAATGACCGTGTCCGATGACCAGTTTTGACATTCCATAATTACCGATCAATACACAGCTGTCAAAAGGTAGTTGTGGGCGGTACTAACGGGGGAATTTAAATTGGTTTTACGACTTTTGTGTCTGAAAACCTGTGGCGGATGGCGGTAGCTGAGTTTGGCAGTATAACGGGGTATTTTTAATGGGGGAAATCGGGACAGACGAGAATTTTGGCGATAGGCGAGGTTGGCGATAAAACGGGGGGCGATAGACCGAGGGAGCACTATAGTAACTAAAACATAAAAAACAAGCTTGTTGACAAAAAATAATGCACAAGTACACCTTACTTAGGAAACCAATAATCAGTAAAAAAGCAGCAACTAGTTATGTCAAACACTAAATATTGAAACAAATATTTCAGAAAAACTTAAAAGACAGTTGTATTTCTAAATTGATTATTAGCTTTGTTAACAATTATATATCCTAAAACTGAATGCAAATACAATTATATTATAGTTACTTACCAGCAAGTCAACTCTTCAAAGAATCCATGGACATCCTAATGTCTCCAGAGCCTTCAACCAGCACGCAAAATCACGAAGTATGTGTAGATTGTACCATTCTACAAGAGGAGGTCACACGCAACAACCAACAAATACAATGTCTACAGAATCAACTCAATACCCCCAAGATTGAGAACCAGTATTTACAGATAACCACACAGAACATGCAGCAACAACTTGTAAATTTGCGGTACTAGGTACAGTACTAGTTGTGGAATAAACATCAGGTAAATTATACATTGGCATGCATTTGGTGTCAAGTTCAAAATCTGCTTATCATTCGATTGTCTTCTACTCTAAGGGAGCTGCCATTATGAATTCTTGATAACCATCATGTTAATAAATGCAATATGAATGATAGAAGAATGAAAATATCTACCATAAAAACCAGTTTTTGTTAAATTTATTATAGTTTAATACTTGCATATAGTAAAAGAGGGTTTTGATCATGATGTTTAACACCACTTTCAATAGTATTTTAGTTACATTGTGGCGGCCACTTTTATTGGTGAAGGAAGCCATAGGACCTGGAGAAAACCACGACCTGTCATAAGTCACTAACAATCTTTGTCACATAATGTTGTACTTTACTCAAGACATATTTTATTGACAATGAATTAGACACAAGTTATAAAGTTACGATGTCTTCTCTGTTACATATAAATCATTAAAAAGACAA
>NZ_CAHJWD020000421.1 GCF_903642095.1 Bathymodiolus brooksi thiotrophic gill symbiont
CGCCCCAACTACCTGAGAGCATAGGTATCTACACAAATCTAAAACCCCTCTCCAGCAGGAGATGGCTTAAGAGCGAATAAAATCCACACTCAAGGTGACATATACTCATTACACTTGAAGACGCATGATTTACACCGCGGTCACCCCCGAAGTCTTTTATCGGGGATCCAGTGCTGAATCATGGATCCCTGCTAAAAGACTGCAGGGATGAACTGTGCTTAATGTCAACTTTTTTATCATCAAGCATACTCTTTTGAGAACGCGGTTCCACTTTTTATCACTCCAAAAATCTGGCGAACAAGCTTGTGTGCAATGGCTACTTTTATCACTTTTTCAGGTTTTCCTTTCTCTGATAAACGCTCATATAGTGTTACGCATTGTTTATTTTTTCTTTTGGCTGTCCAGCTACACATGTACAACATTGATCGCATCCTGCTATTTCCTTCCTTGCTAATATGAGCTCGTCCTTTAACGCTAGTTCCCGATTCAAAAGTTCTTGGGCTCATCCCTATATAGCTAATAAATTGCTTAACTTGAGCATGTGAAAATTTCTTAAACCCATCGGTTATACAAATCATCATTGTTGCTGTTTTGGGGCCAACTCCTGGAACACTCGTTACTAAATCGAACGTCTCTGAATAGTGTTCTTTAACGAGCTTAAGCATGCCTTTATCAAGTTGTTTTATCGCCTTATCAACAGCGGCAACCATGTCATTTAATACTTGAGTGACTTCATCATTTAAATGAGTCAAAGCGTTCAATGCCTCTTCACTATTACTCAGTGCAGTACGTTGTTTTATCAATTGATAGCGAACAGTATCATACTGTTTTAAATGACCTATACCCAAAATCATTGAAGATGCTTGATAAATGAGAAAAATCAAGTCAAGCTATACAAAATATGAAAATCACACTCACCTCCGAACAAAAAAAGGCATTAGAATTGCGGCATAATAAAGTCCGTGATGTACATGAGTGCGATCGAATTAAAGCCATATTACTCAGCTCAGAAGGCTGGTCAATCACACAAATTGCCCAAGCTTTAAGAAAACATGACTCTACCATTTCGCGTCATCTGATGGACTTTAAAAACAAACAAAAGTTAGCCCCTGAAAATGGGGGCTCACAAAGCCTTTTAAAGGCTGACCAGACAGAAAAATTGATTCAACATTTATCTGAAATTACTGACGTTCATACCCATCAAATTGTTGCTTATGTTCTGTCCGTCTATGCTATTCAATATAGTCTTTCAGGGATGAATAAATGGCTTCACCAACAGGGGTTTAGCTATAAGCAACCTAAAGGTGTACCTCATAAGTTTAACGCTGAGAAGCAAGCTGAATTTATACGTGAATACGAAGCGCTAAAGGCTTCTCTGGCGTGTGATGAACCACTCTTGTTCATTGATGCAGTCCCTCCAACACAAGCCACAAAAGTCACCTCTGGCTGGATTAAAACAGGCGTTGATAAAGTCATTGAAACAACAGGCAGTCGAACTCGATTGAATATCATCGGAGCCATTCGATTGGGCTTTTTATCTGAAGCGATCCCCCATCAATATAAAACCGTCAATGGTGAGTCTATTATTGATTTTTTTGAAAAAATAAAGGCTCAATACGCATCAAGTCACTGCATAAATATTGTGCTCGATGGAGCGGGCTATCATCGATCAAGCGTTGTGGTTGAAAAAGCAAAAGAATTAAATATTAAACTCCATTATTTACCACCTTACAGTCCTAATTTAAATCCGATAGAACGACTCTGGAAGGTCATGAATGAACACGCACGGAATAATAAATATTTTGCAACGGCTAAGGAATTTCGACATCAAATAAATCATTTTTTTGATCGGACATTACCTAGTATTGCCGACTCTTTAAACGAAAGAATTAACGATAATTTTCAGGTGTTAAGCTCTGCATCTTGATTTCGTTTGGGTATAGTGGGCGTGTTTATCGCTGGTATCAAAAAATATTGGCTGCTGTATTACATGCTAGAGTATTAACAATTATTAGCCTTGTCGTTATTACTGTTGTTTGCTTTGCTGGTTTTGCATCGGTTAAACAAGAATTTTTTCCTTATTCCAATACGCCTTTGTTTTATATCAATTACCAATTACCTGAAGGGACTGATATACGAACAACAGCAAAAGATATGGCAGAAATTGATAAACGGATTCGTGCAAAAGCAGGAATTATTTCGGTCGCAGGTTTTGTGGGGCGAGACGCAGGTCGATATATATTAACCTATAACCCCGAACAGCCTAATACATCCGCTGAAAATCAGGGAAACGGAGCGCAGCGAAGTGATGATTTTTAGTCCGCAGTAGGCGACAGGGAAATTCGCCAATCCGAAGTGAACTGGTCAGTTCGCTCGGGAGGCAAGTAGTTATCCCGACAGCCGTCAAGTCATTTGAGGTAGACTTAACGAAGCAGTGTTTTTTGCGTAGTTGAGTTGGACGCAGGACGAACTGGGGCTCCCATAAATCGCTCCGTGCTGAATGAAGATTGGCGATAGGACATCCCAATGTTTCATGAAGTAGGAATGGCGCGCCTATAATGGTACGTGAAATTAGGAATGGAGATATATGATGATTAATTTAACAGCAACAGAGGCGAGAAAGTCTTTTTTTGATCTGATTAAGCAAAGTAATCAAACACATGAAATTTTTGAAGTACAGCATAAATCAGGAAATGCTATTTTAATGTCTGCAGATGAGTATGAAAGTTTACAGGAAACCTTGTATTTATTATCTCAACCCCAGTTTAAAGAAGATTTTTCAGAGGCAGAAAAAGAGATTGCACAAAGAGATTTAGTGAGCTTTGAAGATGTTTTTGGTGAAGAGCAGTAATGACATGCTCAGTTTACCAATTGCAATTTACCAAGAAAGCTAAAAAGGATATTCAAAGCCTATCTCCAAAGTTGAAAGCGAAGTTAAAAGATATTTTAAGGTATAAAATTGCCCTTAAACCAGAAAGTGGCAAGCCCTTAGTGGGAAGTCTGAAGGGGTATTATTCGGTAAGACTGTCTTATCAAGACAGAGTGCTCTATAAAATAGAAAAAGATAGGTGTATTGTGATTATTGTACGTTCAAAAACACATTATGGTGAATGATAGTAGTATGACGTGCGCTACCTATGATCCAGATTAATGAGGCTGGGATGAAGTTCTTTACTCGTTCTAGCCCTTGCTTGCTTAGGAACGTGCACATTCCTTAAACAAAAAGCCCGAATAAACAGCTATGTTTATTCGGGCTTTTTATTGTTTAGAAAAATGAAAAACTTATTTTTCTAATAAAGCAAGTTTACCTGGCTTACCATCCCATTCTTTTGCATCGTCTAATGGCTCAATAACTTCAGAAATAACAGGCCATGATTTAGCAAGCTCTGCATTAAGTTCAATGAACTGTTCTTGACCTTCAGGTAGTTCATCTTCAGAGAAAATTGCTTCAGCAGGGCATTCAGGCTCACATAATGTGCAATCAATACACTCATCAGGATCAATAACTAAAAAGTTAGGACCTACATGAAAACAGTCAACAGGACAAACATCGACACAATCAGTGAATTTACATTTAATGCAGTTTTCAGTAACGACAAAGGTCATTTTAAATACCTACTTATTTTTTTGATAAGAAAATTAGTTCAGCCTGTTATTTTATCAGAAAGAAATGCTTTATTCTGCCTATCTTCTAAAAAAAAACCTTAAAGAGCCAGTTTAACGCCCATTGCAAATAGTAAAAGTGCAATAAATGATTTTAAATATCGGTCTGGAATATATCGGCCAAATAAGCTGCCAAAATAAATAGCAGGAATTCCACCGATTAATAAACCCGTTAATAAGTCAAAATCAACCGATCCTAAATGCAAGTGTCCCATGCCTGCAATAGCAGTTAGTGGCACGGCATGAGCAATATCAGTTCCAACAATTTGAATGGTTTTTTTTCTAGGGTAAAGCAAAAATAAAATAGCGGAACCTATTGCTCCTGCGCCTACTGAGGAGATGGTGACTAAAATACCTAAGGCCGCGCCTGAAAAAACAGTCAGGTGGGGACGGTAACGTTTAAGTGCGGCCACAAAAGCCGAGTCGCTGTGATTATGACTAACATAAGAAACTAAACGACCTTTTATCAAAATAATAAATGACGTTAAAACCAACATGACACTTAAAGTTAGCATCATTAAGCGGTCAGAATTTAGCCCCGCTGCTTTTAAATACTCTAAAAGAGAAACGGTAATTAATGCGCTTGGCACACTACCTAATGCTAATAAGCCAACAATTTTCCAATCAACGGTTTTATTGCGGTGATGAAAAAATACACCGCTAGCTTTAGTCATTGCGGCATAAAGTAAATCTGTTCCTACCGCAATAGCGGGTGATATACCAAAGCCGAGTACCAAAATAGGGGTCATTAAAGAGCCGCCGCCGACACCTGTTAAGCCGATAATAAAACCGACTAAACTGCCTGCAGCAATATGCATTAAGTCAAACGCTAATAAATCCATTTATTTTTTAATTAAAAATCGGTGACTGAAAAATCCCACATAGATTGATACCACCATAATGACGGCTTCAACAGAAAACAAACCTAAGCTTGCAACCGCAGGACCCGGGCAGTACCCAGTCATTCCCCAGCCGATACCAAAAACAGCAGAGCCGATCACTAAAGGTTTATCTATCGTTATTTTATGTGATACGTGGAATGCATCATCAAAAAATGGAGTGGGGCGTTTTAATATTAAGCGAAAGCTAAGTATGCAAACACCTAAAGCACCCATCATAACGAAAGCTAAACTAGAGTCCCAATTTCCGGTAATATCAAGAAAATTTAACACTTTATTAGGATTCATCATTTGTGAGACAGCAAGCCCTAAACCAAAAATAATACCTGCTAACAATGCAACTAAATTGGTTTTCATTACAAAGCTCCTAATAAATGTTTGAAGACAAAAACCGTGATCATGCCACTCGCCATAAAAGTAATTGTTGCTGTGATTGAGCGTATTGAAAAATTAGAAATACCACAAATACCATGGCCGCTGGTACAGCCACTACCCATGCGAGTACCAAAACCAACTAAAAATCCGCCGATAATAATAGCCCAGACGGGGTAATATTCACGTAAAGGTAAACTGCCATCACTTAAAAATTGAAAGCTTGCAGCTCCGGCAATCAGCCCTAGCAAAAATAAACCGCGCCATATTTCTTCTTTTTTGGGTGCGCTAAATAAACCATTCATAATGCCGCTGATACCTGCCATGCGACCATTTAATAAAAGCAATAAACTGGCACTTAAACCAATTAAAGCACCACCTAACAAGGCAGAAATAGGAGTGAAATTTTCCAAAACGTTTCCTTAGATATCCATTTTTAATCTCATCATTATAAGGGGTCTCATGGTATGGTAGCAAAAATCCTCGCAATATTAAGAAGCCATTATGTTTGAAGTTGCCGAATTAGGTCATAAAGTTAGTAAAGCTGAATATTTAGAAAAAGTACCTAAATTACGTACGCAGCTACTGGATTTACAGCGGCAATTATCAATTGAGGATTGCTCGGTAATTGTATTGATTTCAGGTGTGGACGGTGGTGGTAAGGGGGACGTGATTAGCTGTCTAAATGAATGGTTAGACCCGCGATTTATGCGTACAAATGCTTATGACTCACCCACTGATGAAGAGCGAGATCGTCCTGAATTTTGGCGTTTTTGGCGTACAATGCCACCCAAAGGGACTATTGGTATTTATGTGGGTTCTTGGTATAGCGAGCCGATTGCACAGCGAGTCTTTAACAAAACTGATGATGCACAATTACAGAAGCAGTTAAACCATATTAATCAGTTAGAGAAAGAACTGGCAGATGATGGCACTTTAATTATTAAATGCTGGTTACATCTTAAAAAAGATCAGCAGAAAAAACGCTTAAAGCAGCTAGAAGATAATCCAGATACCGCATGGCAAGTCACTGATCGAGATAAAAAACATTTAAAAAAGTACGATAGCTTTGTGGCTGTGGCAGAAAAGGTCTTAAAAGTCAGTAGTAGCGCACAAAACCCATGGTTGATTATAGAGGGTGGTGATTATCGTTATAGTAGTTTAATGGTAGGGCAGCAACTCCGTGATCAATTACAACTGCATTTAGAGTGCCGGCAGCAAGAGCAAGCGAACAAGCAGCAGCGCTTTACTTTACCTGACGTGGGTGGTCATCAGTTAAATGTATTAGATGCACTGGATTTAGGTTTACAGTTAAATAAAAAAACCTATAACGAACAGCTGAATTACTATCAAGGTAAGTTAAATCAATTGGTGCGATTAGCACAGGCTAAAAAAATATCTAGTGTTTTGGTTTTTGAAGGCTGGGATGCTGGTGGTAAAGGTGGTGCTATTCGCCGTTTAACACATGCTTTAGATGCCCGAAATTATGAGGTTATTTCGGTAGCCGCGCCGACAGATGAAGAGCGTAAACAACATTATTTATGGCGTTTTTGGCGACACATGCCGCGTGCAGGCAGGGTAACGATTTATGATCGTAGTTGGTATGGCCGTACTTTAGTCGAGCGAGTCGAAGGGTTTGCCTCGCAAGATGAATGGATGCGGGCTTATTCTGAAATCACCCATTTTGAAGAGGCTTTAACTGAGCATGGTATTGTGCTGCTTAAATTTTGGCTGCATATAGATCCTGACGAGCAATTAAAACGCTTTAAAGAGCGCGAGCAGATTAGTTATAAACAACATAAGATCACCGAAGAAGACTATAGAAATCGTAACCGCTGGGAGGATTATTCTTTAGCTGTTAATGATATGGTGGCGCGCACCAGTACGCAGGCAGCAAAATGGACATTGGTGGAAGCCAATGATAAACGGTATGCGCGTATTAAAGTGCTGAAAACATACTGTGATAAATTAGAAGCCACTTTAGCTGCGTTGTAAATTTATATAAATGACTTCTAGTGAATTGCTTGATTTATTTATTGATACCCTATGGGTAGAAAATGGACTGAGCAAAAATACCTTAAACGCTTATGCGAGTGATTTACGCATATTTAAAAAAAGTTTAGGGAAAAAGGAGCTAGTCGACGTTGAAAAATTAGATATTAGCAACTTTTTAAGTCAGCGTTATGATGAAGGTATTAGCGCACGTTCATCAGCAAGAATTTTATCAAGTTTACGCCGTTTTTATGCCTATTTAATTCGTGAAAAGCAGATAAAAATTGACCCAACCGCATTAATTGAGCCGCCTAAAATAGGTAAGCCCTTACCGCATACGCTATCTGAAAAAGATGTCGATTTACTGCTCAATGCGCCTGAAATAACATCCGTTTTAGGCGCGCGCGATAAGGCCATGTTAGAAATGCTCTATGCAACAGGATTGCGCGTTTCTGAATTGGTTAATTTAACACTTAGCCAAGTTAACTTAAGAATGGGTGTATTGCGTGTAACCGGCAAAGGCAATAAAGAGCGTTTAACGCCTATTGGCGAAGAGGCTATTTTTTATTTAGAAGCCTACTTGCAAGATAGCCGTCGAGCACTGTTATCAGAACGGCCATGTGAGATGGTTTTTGTGACGAATCGAGCCGCAGGCATGACACGCCAAGCGTTTTGGCATATCATCAAGCGTTACGCTAAAAAAGCTGAAATCAATGCGCACTTATCACCGCATACACTGCGTCATGCTTTTGCAACACACTTAATTAATCATGGTGCTGATTTGCGAGTTGTACAGCTTTTATTAGGGCATAGTGATTTATCAACCACACAAATTTATACTCATATCGCCAATGAGCGATTAAAAGAACTTCATTCAAAATTTCATCCACGAGGATAACACTCAATGAATCAAAGTATTCACCCTAGCGCTTATATTTCAGAAACTGCGGTTATTGGCGAAAATGTCGTGATAGGTGCGTTTGCAGTGATTGAAGATAATGTAAGTATTGGCGATAATTGCAAGTTAGGTGCGCATGTGGTGATTCGCCCCTATACTAAAATGGGTGATAGAAATACTCTGCATGCACACGTTGTTTTGGGGGATTTACCACAAGATACTAGCTTTGATGAAAGTACGGTTTCTTATTTAGAAATTGGTGATGACAATACCTTTAGAGAAGGCTTTACTGCGCATCGAGGCTCGCTTGAAAATGCGGTCACTCGTATCGGCTCAAATTGTTTTTTTATGAATAACAGCCATGTCGCACATGATTGTATTATTGGTAACCATACAATCTTTGCTAACAATGTTGCTATTGGTGGTTTTGTCGAAATTGATGATCGTGTCTTTATGGGTGGTAGTGTTGTCGCGCATCAGTTTTGCCGTATTGGTTCTTATGCTATCGTTCAAGGCACAACAGGCCTAAATAAAGATGTGATGCCTTTCTGCTTAATCGCAGGTTATCCAGCAAAGCATTATCGCTTAAATACCATTGGTCTAAAGCGTGCGGGTATTAAGGGAGATCGATATAAAGTGATTAATACGGCATTTAGATTATTAAGAAAAAATGAAAGTATTGAGCACTTAGAAAATACCCCAGAAATTAGCTATTTAAAAGAATGGTTAGCAGTGAAGTCTAAGCGAGGATTGCATGGATTTATGGAGTTAAAAGGAGGTTAAATAGCTTTGATATTACAGAATTTCTGTAGGATGGGTAGAGCGTTTTTTTTGCGAAACCCATCATTCTTGGTAAGATTGATGGGTTTCACTACGTACCTAAAAAACAGGTACTTCATTCTATCCATTCTACAAAATGTTAAATTAATTTTTGGTACTTACTTAGTTCCACATGATTCCATTCCTTGGGAGTTAGTTTCTACGGCTTTTTATGAGTGACTCATTGAGTCTTGTTTTGTGCTTCTGCTTGTTGTTGTAAATGCATTTGCATACCAATACCTGTTGGTTTAATGACACCTGACATAAAAGCTATACTTAACAGTATAAAAAGAGTGAGAGAAATGGCTATGCGGTAAGTTAAGGCATTAACTGTTTTTTTTGAAGAATTTTTATTTTTAATCAGTTGAAATAAAGCCATCCCAAGACTGATGATGATAGTGATGAAGACTAGGATAATAAGAATTTTTATCATAATTTAGACTGAGAGTTTGATTGCCTTAGAAACGAGATTTTTATTGAAAACTCGTTCCTTTAGGGGATTCGTGAGTTGAAATAAGCTGGTAAATTTAATTGATTATAGCCCCAATTTTTTATTGAGTAGTATAATATTCGATTGCACTCGATTTTTAATTAGAAAATATGCGTTTCAGTCTCTTTACTTTTCAATGGAAAATACATTGGATACCATTGGTTATTTTTATAGCCGTATTTAGCTTATTGTTGCGCCTTGGCTTTTGGCAGCTTAGCCGAGCTGATGAAAAAGAGTTATTCTTAGCAACCCAATCGTTACGCTTAATGGAAAAGCCTGTTTCATTAACGGAGTTGTTAAAAAAACCAACTGAGTATAGGTATCGCCCTGTATTACTTGAAGGGAAATACGATAGCAAGCATCAATTACTAGTAGATAATCAAATATATATGGGGAAGGTGGGGGCGTTTGTCATGACTCCTTTTATTATTTCAAACAGCGCAAGAGTGGTGTTGGTAAACCGAGGCTGGGTTGCGACAGATAAAGCTAGAAAGCTGTTACCCGATATCAGTATGCCCGAGAATAGTGCTGAGGTTTCTCTGGTAGGAATCGTTAATGAATTTCCCTCTGTAGGCTTAATATTGAAAGGTGCAGATGTAGCAAGTGATGGCTGGCCATCAGTCGTGCAGATTGTTAATACAGATAAATTGACTAAAAAGTTTGAATATTTATTTTACCCATTCCAGGTACAGTTAAAGGCTGACCAAGCGAATGGTTATATAAGAGATTGGAAAATCAATACGCGAATGCCCTTAGAAAAACACAGGGCTTATGCATTTCAGTGGTTTGCATTAGCAACTACTTTATTTTTTTTAACACTATGGATAAGTTGTAAAACACACAAAAATGATTGATCAAACAAATAAAAATAAACGCACAATTATTATTGTTGCACTCATGTCTATTATTCCTTTTATGATTGCATGGGGGCTAACTGAAAGTAGTACTTTTCGTCTTCCTTCAACCAATAGAGGGGACTTGATTGAACCCATTATTACAACAGAAAGGTCTGAGCTTTCTGGAATGGACGCATTTACTGTGAAAAATATAAAGGAACTGAGTGGGCATTGGGTTATGTTGAACTTTATTTCAGGTGGCATATGTGACCAGCTTTGTAAGGATGCTATGCATGCGACAAAACAAATTAGGCTGATGCTGAATAAGGATTTAACACGAGTTAGACGTGCTTTGATTGTCATGGAAGGTAAGCAAGAGGCTAGCTTTTCAAGTTGGTGGGAAGATGATTTGCGGTTATTAAAGTTGCAACCAAGTAAGAGTTTATTGGAAAAAATTAAAGCGTATAAGCCAGAAGGAATTTCAAATGGTGCGATTATTATAATGGATCCTTTAGGTAACTTAATGATGCATTATGGTGCTGATTTTGACCCATATGCGGTTAAAGGCGACTTAAAAAAATTACTTAGAATTTCTCAAATAGGGTAACTGAATGTTTAGGTTGTTTACATTTATTTTAAGTTTTTTAGGTTTGCTGGCAATAACAGCAAATTTATATCAATGGTCTTTGGGGGGGCTTGATCAACAAAGTTGTCATAGTTTAATAGCGTGTTATACGCAAGTTGTTGATTTTGGAATAGCAGATATTGCGACGGCAAGTATTATTTATTATTCAAGTCTCATTTTTATGAGCTTAATCATTGTAGGGGTGATAATTTTAAGCCTTTTTCTAGCTAAAAATCGTACTAAGCTTACTGTTGCCTCATTTGCATTACTGCCCCTAATTTCTGTACAGATTTACTTAGCCATTAATGTCGCGATTTTGCCTAGTCAGGCATTGGCTTATTTTACCCAATATATAATCAATGGCTTAATCGTTGGTATTGCTATTTATTTGCTAGTAAGAAGACAGCTTAATTATGAAAAAATAAAAAACCAAACTAAGTCTTATTTTTTACAAATTGCGATGGCACTTTTAACTTGCCAGCTAATTGTCGGGGCTTGGTTAACTGCAAATCATGCAGGGCTAGCTTGTTCTGGATTCCCTCAATGTAATGGTTCTTGGTGGCCGGTAGCTGATTACCGTTATTTCTTTGATCTTTTATCACCGCTCTCTTTTAATGCAAAAGTTGCTGTTAATTGGGTGCATAGGCTTTTTGCGGTGGTTAATTTTTTAACATTAACTTGGGTACTACTTTCAGTTACTCAGCATAAAGTTAAACGAGTTCGCTGGATAGCGACTACGGGAAGTTTTTTGCTCTTGCTGTTGGTTGCAACTGGGGTTGCGGCTGTAAAACTTGCACTGCCTATTTGGTTGCTTTCTGCGCATAGTGTTATTGCTATCTTGCTAATGATAGTGTTGTTGCTGATTCATTTTTATACGCGTTATGCTGCTTTTACTCAGGACGAGGAAGAAATTAGTCTTGAGGAAACTAGCGTAGTAGAAATAGACGCTAAAATACAGCCGATTTCTGAAGCTGAACCTTTAGAGTCATTGTATGGGCGGCTAAAATCACAACTAGGGAAAACTCGCAGTGGTTTTGGAACCGTTTTATCTGGCCTGTCTTTAAGCAATAGAAGTATTGATGAAGATCTACTTGAAGAAATCGAAACAAGTTTATTGGTGGCTGATGTTGGTTTGAATGTAACAACTGAAATTATTGCTAAAATTGAAGAAGATGTAGAAAAACACCAATTACAGGATGCGGCGGCACTAGAAGGTTTATTAAAAGGACAATTATTAGAAATTTTAAAGCCAGTTAATCAGCCTTTAGTGATTCCTGAACAAGAAGGCCCTTTTGTTATTTTGGTTGTTGGTGTTAATGGGGTCGGTAAAACGACAACAATTGGCAAATTAGCCCAAAGGTTGCAGCGTGAAGGGCATAGCGTAATGCTTGCTGCTGGCGATACTTTTAGAGCTGCGGCAGTCGAGCAATTACAAGTTTGGGGTGAGCGAAATAATATACATGTTGTTGCTCAGCATACAGGAGCGGATTCAGCTTCAGTTATTTTTGATGGAGTAGAATCAGCTAAGGCTAAAGGTGTTGATGTATTGATTGCCGATACGGCAGGAAGGCTGCATACAAAATCTCACTTAATGGAAGAGTTAAAGAAAGTTAAGCGCATTATATCTCGCCTCGATGAAACGGCACCTCATGAGGTCTTATTGGTATTGGATGCGGGGACTGGGCAAAATGCACTTTCTCAAGCAGAGCATTTTAATAAAGCCGTTAACTTAACTGGAATTGCATTAACTAAGTTAGACGGCACAGCAAAAGGTGGCATTATTTTTGCGCTTGCAAAACAACAGGGTATTCCAATTCGGTTTTTGGGTGTGGGCGAAGGTATTAATGATTTACAGGATTTCAATGCTGAAAATTTTGTTGATGCACTTTTTATGGAAGATGAAAAGTAAGGCTTATGCTGACGCTGAAAATCAGGGAAACGGAATGGCTTAAAATGTTAGAAGCTCATTCTGCCGTTGAATTTGCGCAAATGGATATGCAGTGGGTTTCAAGGTTGCAAGCCATGATGCAAATAACGCGTAATGTTATTCGTGCGGTTACTGTATTGTTAATTATTGCGGTCATTTTGATAACGGGCAATAGTATTCGGCTTGAGCTACAGACACGGCGCGATGAAATTATGATAGAAAAGCTAGTGGGTGCGAGTAATGCTTATATTTATCGACCATTTTTGTACACAGGTTTTTGGTATGGAAGTCTTGCAGGTATTTTAGCGTGGCTTATTGTTACTAGTATTGTATTGTTGTTAGAGTCTCCTGTGGAGCAATTGCTGGCACTCTATCATAGTGAGTATCAATTACGTTTTATGGCTTTAAATGAAACGATTTTATTTATTATGCTATCTACATTGCTCGGTGTTTTGGGGGCTTTTATTGCAGCAAGTCAGCAAATAAAAAATTTAAGCAATGATTAGCCATTCATTTGCTTGTTTTTTAACAGTGCGCCCCTATATCTTGTAAATGATAATAATAAATAAGGAGAGAAGGGATGTCGAAAAATCAAAATTTGCAAGATACTTTCTTAAATACATTAAGAAAAGAGCATACTCCGGTTTCAATTTTTTTAGTTAATGGAATTAAATTACAAGGGCGAATTGATTCTTTTGATCAATACGTCATTATGCTAAAAAATACTATGGTACAAATGGTTTATAAACATGCTGTATCGACAATAGTACCTGGGAAACCAATCAATATTTCAGTTAAAGAGAATGAATTTGAGTAAGTTTAAAAAAACTATAAGGGAGATTTATTTTGTTTGATCGCCCAGAATCTGGAGAGCGTGCTGTTTTAGTGCATATAAATCTCTATCACGGACAAGAAGATTTAAATGAGTTAAAAGAACTAGCAAAATCAGCAGGCGCTGAAGTTGTGCATGTCTTAACAGGCTCAAGAAATTACCCAGACCCTCGCTATTTTATAGGTTCAGGTAAATTAGAAGAATTAAAGGCAGTTATAGCAGAAACAGAAGCTGATTTAGTTTTGTTTAATCATGTGCTTACGCCAAGCCAAGAGCGTAATTTAGAAGCTGAATTAGAGTTTCGTGTGGTTGACCGCAATGGCTTGATTTTAGATATCTTTGCGCTACGAGCAAAAAGTTATGATGGCAAGTTACAAGTTGAACTTGCACAATTAAATCACCTGTCCTCTCGCCTTACTGGAGGTTGGTCGCATTTAGATCGCCAAAAAGGCGGTATAGGAATGCGTGGTACGGGTGAAACTCAGCTAGAGTCAGATCGTCGTCAAGTTGGGCAGCGCATCAAATTGGTTCAAAACCGCTTGGCAACGGTCGTTAAACAGCGGCATCAAGGGCGGGCTTGTCGGAAACGCTTAGAAACGCCTAGTATTTCTTTGGTAGGTTATACCAATGCGGGGAAATCAACTCTATTTAATAGCTTAACAGGTGCAGATATTTATGCGGCTGACCAGTTGTTTGCTACGCTAGACCCCACACTAAGAGAGTTTAAACTCGTTTCTGGTACAAAAGTAGTGCTAGCAGATACGGTCGGTTTTATTAGGCATTTACCGCATGAATTAGTTGCGGCATTTAAGTCAACTTTGCAGGAAGCAATCGAGTCAGACTTATTAATGCATATTATTGATGTTAATGATGAGTACCGTAATGAAACAATTCAGGAAGTCAATCGAGTACTCAAAGAAATTGGTGCAGGGGATAATCGGCAGTTAGAAGTGTTTAATAAAATTGATTTATTAGATGATTTCTCGCCACGGGTTGATAGAGATGAAGACGGCATACCTATAAGAGTGTGGATTTCAGCAGAAAAAAAGCTAGGTTTAGACTTGTTAGCAGATGTACTAACGGAGTTATTCTCTACCAATTGCATTAAAATTTCTTGTCGACTATCCCCATTGCAAGGTGGAATTAGGTCGCAGCTATTTTCAATGGCTAATATAATTAAGGAAGAATATACCGAAGAAGGGGGTTGGGATTTAGTGGTAAACATAGATCAGCAGAACTTAGGAATTTTAAGTGATGTTTCTTTTAAAGAAATTGACTGACAAAGATTGTATTAAGTAGTGTTTTTTAGGATAATTAATAAATTAATGCTCGCTGATGTAATTGGTGGGTAAAGATTATCAATGTTGTGGTAAAAAATTGGAGTTAACTAATGTCTTGGAATGAACCAGGCGGTGATAAGAAAAAAGATCCTTGGAGTGGGCGTGATACAGAAAATACTCCTCCTGACTTAGATGAAGCGATGCGCTCACTGCAAAATAAATTAGGCGGTCTTTTTGGTGGCGGTAAGAATAGCGGTGATAACAACGGTGGTTCAGCGCCTTCATTAAAAGGCTTAGGTTTTTTAGCGATTGGTGCGGTTGCGCTTTGGTCAGCAAGTGGGTTTTACATTGTTGATGAGGGAAATCGTGGTGTTGAAATGCGTTTTGGCGAATATGTTGCAACCACTCAGCCCGGTTTAAATTGGCATTTTCCTTCGCCGATTGAAAAAGTAGAATTAATTAATATCTCTCAACAACGATTCCTAGAAGTGGGTTATCGCTCTGGTGGAAGTCGTCAACGAGGTAAAGGCTCAGTCCCTAAAGAAGCGTTGATGCTGACTAAAGATGAAAATATTGTTGATATTCGTTTAGCGATTCAATATCAAGTGAATGATGCTAAAAAATATTTATTTAATATTAAGAATCAAACAGCGACATTAAAGCAGGTTACAGAGAGCTCAGAGCGTGGTGTAATCGGTGCGAATACGATGGATTTCATTTTAACAGAAGGTCGTAGTCAAATTGTTGCGGATATTGAAGTTGAGATTCAAAAGGTGATGGATTCTTATGATTCAGGTATTTTAATCACCAGCGTTAATTTACAAGATGCACAGCCGCCTGAGCAAGTTCAAAGTGCCTTTGAAGATGCCATTAAAGCGCGTGAAGATAAACAGCGTTTGATTAATGAAGCAGAAGCCTATGCAAATGAGGTTGTACCTAAAGCGCGTGGTGCTGCAGCAAGGCTTACGCAAGAAGCAGAAGGTTATAAATCTCGTATTATCTCTGCAGCAGAAGGGGATGTGAGTCGATTTTCACAAATTCTAAAAGAGTATAAAAAAGCACCGGAAGTAACGCGTAAACGTATTTATTTAGATACGATGGAAGCTGTTATGAGTGGTACGGATACTGTGTTAGTTGACGTGAAAGGATCTAATAATATGATGTACTTACCACTAGATAAATTAGTGGATAAATCATCAAATCGTGCGGTGCAGCAACAGTCGAATAAGTATACGTCGACTACAAAATCAGCGCCAAGCCGTAGTATTAATCAACCACGCTCTAGTCGTGGGCGTGTAGAGAGAGGGCGCTAACATGTCACAAAATAAAATATTAGTCGGCATTGGTGCGGTATTCACTGTTTTAATGATGAGTACATTTACTGTGTCAGAGACTGAAAAGGCGATTAAATTTAAATTAGGGGAAATTGTTAAATTTGATTATTCACCGGGTTTGCATTTTAAATTACCTTTCATCAATAATATTAAGAAATTTGATGCACGTATTTTAACGCTAGATTCTTCACCGGAACGTTTTTTAACATCAGAAAAGAAAAACGTTATTGTTGATTCATTTGTAAAATGGCGTATCGGCGATGTAAGAGTTTTTTATACTGCCGTTGCTGGGGATGTTTACCAAGCAAATATACGTTTAGATCAAATTATTAAAGATGCTTTTCGTAGTGAGTTTAGTAAACGAGATATTAAACAATTAGTTTCTACAGATCGTAACGTGGTACAAAAAGCATTGATTGCTTCAACACGTAAGGATGCAGCTAATTTAGGTATTGAAATTGTCGATGTACAAGTAAAACGTATTGATTTGCCAAGTGAAGTCAGCCAATCAGTTTACCGTCGAATGGAAGCTGAGCGAGCACGAGTTGCACGTGAATTCAGATCTCAAGGATCGGAAGCAGCAGAAAGAGTTCGTGCGGATGCAGATAAGCAAAAAGAAATTATTTTAGCGGATGCTTACCGAGATGCTGAAATTGAAAAAGGTTCGGGTGATGCTAAAGCTGCTGATATTTATGCAAAATCGTATGGTGCTGATATTGAGTTCTATGCTTTTTATCGTAGTATGAGTGCTTACAAAAAATCGTTTGAAAATTCATCAAATATCATGGTGACAGAGCCAAACTCTGAATTTTTTAAATACTTTAAAAAAGCAAAATAGACTAAGCTTAAGTTAAAATTAATAAAGGTGTCTGTTATAAATTCACCTGTGTTTAACAAAAGAAACGCTCTGCCTTGGTAGAGCGTTTTTTGTGTGTATTGGATAAAAAATGTTGCATAGAGATCCGTGGTTATTGCCTGAAGGTGTTGAAGAAGTACTTCCTGAAGATGCAAAACACTTAGAAAAAATCCGCCGCCAATTATTGGATGTATTTGAGTGCTGGGGCTATGAAAAAGTAAATCCCCCTTTTATTGATTATGTTGATTCACTGTTAACAGGGTCTGGGCATGATTTAAATTTACAAACATTTAAAATAACAGATCAATTAAGCGGTGAAATGCTAGGTATTCGTGCTGATATGACACCACAAGTTGCACGGATTGATGCGCATAGCCTGAGTCATCAACAATCTTCACGCTTGTGTTATATAGGCACAACACTGCACACACGCGGGAATTCATTAGATAAAACTAGAATTCCTATGCAAATAGGCGCGGAACTATTTGGCCATACTGGAATAGATAGTGATACAGAAGTTGTGCAACTAATGCTGGAAATCTTAGCTCAAGCTGGCTTACAAAATGTACATCTTGATATTGGACATGTCGGTATTTATCGCGGACTAGTAGAGCAAGCAGGTTTGACTGCAGAGCAAGAAATTGAATTATTTAATGTACTGCAATGTAAATCGAACGTTGAGTTAGAGGTTTTATTAGATAGCTATCAGCTTAAACCTGAACTTTATAAAATATTTTTAGAATTGCCGAAGTTAAATGGGGATAGCACTGTTCTTAAGCGTGCATTGCAATTATTATCGGCAGTGAGTGGTGATATTAAAAGTGCATTAACTGAACTACAAGGTTTAGCAGATGTTTTACAGAGTAACTACCCACAGTTAACGATTAGTTTTGATTTAGCAGAGTTGCGAGGTTATCACTATCACACAGGGATAGTCTTTTCGGCATTTGTTCCACAAGTGGGTAAAGAAATAGCACGTGGTGGCCGGTATGATAATATCGGGCAGATTTTTGGCTCAGCAAGACCTGCAACTGGATTTAGTGCTGATTTAAAAGTACTGGCAAGATTAAGTAAAACTAAAGCCTCTGACGAAGCAGTTAATAAAATATTAGCGCCTATTGCCAAAGGTGACTCGTCATTAGATGTGAAAGTTCGTGAATTACGCGCGACAGGTTGCATTGTAATTAAAGAATTATCAGGGCAACAAGACGCAGCTAAGCAATTAGCATGTAACCAAAAATTAGAAAAAATTGATGAGAACTGGGTTCTTGTCCCATTAAATTAATCGGAAGTTGTTATGGGTAAAAATGTTGTAGTCATCGGTACGCAATGGGGCGATGAAGGTAAGGGTAAGTTAGTTGATTTATTAACCGATCAAGCAGCTGCAGTTGTACGTTTTCAAGGCGGGCATAATGCAGGGCATACATTAGTCATCGATGGTAAAAAAACGGTATTACATTTAGTTCCATCAGGTGTATTACGTGAAGATGTGCAATGCCTTCTTGGGAATGGTGTGGTCTTATCACCTGAAGCTTTATTAAAAGAAATTAAAATTCTTGAAGAAGCGGGTATTCCTGTTCGTTCACGTTTATTAATTAGTGAAGCTTGTGCATTAATCTTACCGATTCATGTTGCAATTGACCAAGCAAGAGAAATTGCTAAAGGTGCGAAAGCAATTGGTACAACAGGACGTGGAATTGGCCCAGCTTATGAAGATAAAGTTGCTCGTCGTGGTGTAAGAGCTGCCGACTTATTAAACCCAGAATTATTTGCAGAAAAGTTAAAAGAACTCACTGATTTTCATAATTTTATGCTGACTGAATATTATAAAGTTGAGCCAGTTAATTACGAGAAAATGCTTGCGGATGCTTTAGAGCTAGCAGAACAAATTAAGCCGATGTTAATTGATGTCACAGAAAAATTACATGCCTACCAAGAAAATGATGAAAGTATACTTTTTGAAGGTGCTCAGGGTGCTTTATTAGATATAGATCATGGTACTTACCCATTTGTTACCTCATCTAATACTACGGCAGGCAGTGCGGCGACAGGCACGGGTGTCGGACCTTTAGATATAGATTACGTTTTAGGTATTACTAAAGCTTACTCAACACGTGTTGGAAATGGCCCTTTTCCTACTGAATTAGATGATGATTATGGTCAACATTTAGGTGAAAAAGGTCATGAGTTTGGTGCAACAACGGGTAGAAAACGTCGTACCGGTTGGTTTGATGCGGTTTCTATGCGCAAATCAGCACAAATGAATTCACTTAGCGGTATGTGCCTTACTAAACTCGATGTTTTAGATGGCTTAGATAAAATTGGAATATGTATTGCTTATAAAATTGATGGTAAAGAAATAGCGGCTGCTCCTTTAGGTGCTGAAAAATATGAAGCCTGTGTGCCAGTCTATGAATATATGGAAGGCTGGAAAGAGCCGACTGCAGGTGTCACCGAGATTGCTGATTTACCTGAAAATGCTTTAGCTTATATACGTCGACTTGAAGAGTTGGTTGGTGTGGAAGTTTCAATTTTATCAACAGGCCCTGATCGTAATGAAACAATTGTTTTACATAACCCGTTTGATGATTTTGTTTTAGATATTTAAGAGTCTTAGTTTTACGTAGGATGGGCAAAGGAGGTACGACGTGCCCATCCTACGAGAATGTATTTTTCATCCCTTCAAAAGTCCCGTTAGCATGCAAAAAT
>NZ_CAHJWD020000422.1 GCF_903642095.1 Bathymodiolus brooksi thiotrophic gill symbiont
ACAAAGCTGAGACCTGTCAAAATAGAAGATGAAAATGAAAATGACTGAAATATCTGAGGATAAATTTGATATCTACGTTTTATTACTATCACTGGGTCGATACCTCTGCTGGTGGACTATTAATCCCCTAGGTTATCATCCGCCCAATAGTCAGTGCTTCAGCACTGACATGGTTTAATAGATATATGTTATTGAAATTTAGTTTCTAAATAATGAAAGTATTATTAAAACTAAGGTTCTCCTCCCTCAGGCATAGGTGACCTTATGCGATTTTGGCGATCCTATTTAGGCCCTTTGGTTTACTTGCTCGCAAAACTTTTAAAATTATTTGGCTTTCCAACCTTTCGATTTTGAGCGTACCTGATGAAGGTTATTCCAGAAACGCGTTGTGCGCACTAAAACTAATTTTTTTCTTAATGTACTCGTTTATTTTACAAATTTCTTTATCGATGAGCTTAGTTTTGTAAAAATTTGTCATATTGCATGGTAAAATAAAATTATGTAGTGAACAGAAAATATTGTATTTTATTAATGCATAGTTACTATGGGAAAGTTTGATGATGCCAGTTTGGCTTAACTGCAATAAAAAAAAAAGAAAAAAACAAACACATTAGATGACAAAGAAACTTTTTTGTCAGCTAATTCATGGATATTTAGCATTGCAATACTTTGGGGACGGATATTACAAAATTGGGAAAAACGACAAACAACAACAGTTATCTATCTTGAATTGCAGTATTATTTTTAAATTCATTTTCTCATGACATTTCTCACATTCAGGTATTAAACTGAAGCATGCCAAAGTAGCAAAAAACATGTATATTTAGAAAAAAACAAATGACTTAATTTTAATATTTTTCCCTTAAATTCTGTAATTTTCTTAAGAAGACCAAAAATAATCTGCATCATCCACTGTATATTTTTTTCCTAATAATTTAGCCAATTTGAAACAAGAATAACTATTTTTGAACACTTACAGATGTTACAGACTCTATTTAGAAATTTTTAAACAAGTACACTGTTCTTTACAAATTTACAGGAATGTGTCCACAATATCCAAATTGCTTAAAAAAACTACAAAAAATCAAGATAGACCTCTATAAGGAGCCCTTATCTAATTCTGGAAAGAATGAATCATAGGGAATATAAAGATGTCTTCCTACTGCAGGATATTAACATCAAAATTCATAAAATAATGGTTTTAATTTGCTCGGCCACTTTAAACAGACTGGAAATTACCACTACAAATTATAAAAAAAAAAAGATTCCTAGTGATCAAAATACACAAAACATGAAATTTACATCAACACTCAAAGAGTCTTACACGGACAATTCCAGTAGTTCTTCTGCGTCTGTTCTACAAAGGCACCAGTTCAGAGGAATTTGATGATGCTCTATCTGCACAGTGTGATGGAGATGTACTTCAAACAAAGCTGAGACCTGTCAAAATAGAAGATGAAAATGAAAATGACTGAAATATCTGAGGATAAATTTGATATCTACGTTTTATTACTATCACTGGGTCGATACCTCTGCTGGTGGACTATTAATCCCCTAGGTTATCATCCGCCCAATAGTCAGTGCTTCAGCACTGACATGGTTTAATAGATATATGTTATTGAAATTTAGTTTCTAAATAATGAAAGTATTATTAAAACTAAGGTTCTCCTCCCTCAGGCATAGGTGACCTTATGCGATTTTGGCGATCCTATTTAGGCCCTTTGGTTTACTTGCTCGCAAAACTTTTAAAATTATTTGGCTTTCCAACCTTTCGATTTTGAGCGTACCTGATGAAGGTTATTCCAGAAACGCGTTGTGCGCACTAAAACTAATTTTTTTCTTAATGTACTCG
>NZ_CAHJWD020000423.1 GCF_903642095.1 Bathymodiolus brooksi thiotrophic gill symbiont
GATTTGATTTTTTAAGACGCCTGATCGCTGTTGATACAACACCATCTGCATAATCTTCTGATTGCCCTCGATAAATATAGCGTTTGTCTTTTGAGGTTTTCCCAGCAATTTCCTCAATATAATTACTAACGATTGTATTTGTCATAATTGATATTCTACAATCAACGGCGCATGGTCTGAAAACCGTTTATCTTTATAAACATAGGCGCTTTTAGCCGTGCCTTTTAGATTGGCACTGAGGATTTGATAATCAATGCGCCAGCCGGTGTTATTAGCCCAAGATTGCCCACGGTTTGACCACCAAGTGTATTGGTGTGGCTCTTGGTTGATTTCACGGAAGGCATCAATAAAGCCGACTTCGTTAAATAATTCATCCATCCAAGCGCGTTCTTCTGGTAGGCAGCCTGAGCGGTTTTTGTTGCCGTTGAAATTTTTGATGTCAATTTCTTTATGCACGATATTCATATCGCCACAAATGATATATTGGCGACCGTCTTGCTGTATTTTTTTTAAATAAGGCGTAAATCGATCCTGTATAAACGCCATTTTGTAATTTTGGCGTTCTTGTTTGGCAGAGCCTGAGGGGAGGTAGATTGAAATAATACTAAGATTGCCAAAATCGGCTTGAATAAAACGCCCTTCAAAATCAATGTCTTCCCATGGGCTAAAAATGACTTGGTCGGGTTTGGTTTTGCAATACAAACCTGTGCCACTGTAGCCTTTTTTCTGAGCGGGATGATAAAAAGTGTGTGTGTCTTTGGGGTAAAACTTATCATCCAATTGGTCTTCTTGTGCTCTTAGTTCTTGTATGCATACCACTTCTGCATTTTGTTTTTTCAGCCAAGTGAAGAAGCCTTTTTTTTCAGCGGCGCGAATACCATTGACATTAACCGTTATAATTTTCATATTCTAGTGTTGTTTTAATAATTTAAGAGGTTTTACGGGCGAGTTTTTAATATTTTGAGCCTCAGATAAGAGGTATTTTATTGCATTGTAATTTTCCTCAAAAGTTGGCAAAATTTCATCTTTATGCGGACTAAAGCCATTGAATCCAGCACTTAGCCACTCACTTGGTCGCAATTCAATGAGGAAACTGAGAATATCTAACGCCCCGTAAGACCAATCAATTGCATCGCCATTCGTGTTATAGAGTAATTCAGGTGTTTTAACGGGTTTGTATATTTCCCCGTGAACTGCCTTAATTGCCTCAGAAATTTTAGTAGCAATGGCACTTAATTGGGCGTTGTCTTTGCTAAGGTCATTGATATAGCCCCATGGATATAGCACTAATTGACTGTAACTGTGATAAGAGACGAAGATTTGCGGATGGATTTCTGTAACAAAATCCTCAATGGCTTTAGTTTCTGGCTCTGATGCTGGTGCCGCACCCCTGTAAGTGTTTGAACTGGTAGTAGGCGATGAACCAATATCATCATACCCCCACTTGAAAGAATGATTACGATTTAAATCTACGCCATAAGTGCCATCGCCATTGTCTCTACGGTTTTTTCGCCAATATCTTGTGCTGTCATCAATCCTTGAATACTCATGCCCATCTGGGTTGACCATAGGCACTATCCAAATTTCACTGTTGTCAATTAAAGCAGTTATCTCAGAATTTGCACCATAATCTTCCAATAATTGTTGTGCGATTAAATGGACAACATTAGGAACAATCCACTCTCTAGCGTGATAAGTGCCAACCAAAACAATCTTTGCTTTTTGTGCTGCATCAGAATTAACTTGACTGTTTATTTTAAAAGCAATAATATCCCTGTTTTCAATGCTTTTACCGATTATTTTGGTGCTAAAAATATGAGGATACTTTGTTGCCAAAGAGAGTGCTTGTTTTTGCAAAAATGCATAATCAATAAAGTCTTCTTTTGCCTTTAACCTAACAACAACTGTTGTTGCTTTACTAAAACGGCTTTCACTTGTATTGTTAGCATTAACCCACGAAACCTTTACTGTGATTGTCTTGCCAATCTCATTTAAGGTTAAAGTATAAGTTTTTTCAATGGCATTGCTAATAGGCACATTTGCGACATGCCATTGATATGAAAATACCAAATTATCTGCCATGGTTGTCGTATCAGCAGTTAAAGTGTTTCCATTTGTGGCAATGCCAGTAATAATTGGCCTGTCAGTAGGGGGGTTATTATCAGAACACCCAAATAAAAAAGCGACAAAAAATAGGCAAACAATAATGCGCTTCATAGACTATCGCCGACAAATATTGTGAGACCTAATGCCTCTAATCGTTTTATTTGGGCATCAAACGCTCTGCCGACTATTTTTTGCTTGGTTTTGTGAAAAATATCAACCCCAGCTTGTAAAATATGCACCAATTGCTGTTCATCTTGAAAATAAATATCAACTTTTCTTTGAATAAAATCACTCTCTTTTGTTGGCGATAACGATATATTGGGAATAACCGTATTTTTATTGATTTTAACAACCATAAAATCAGGTTCAATTACTAAGATTTCATCCACATAGCTTTCTATATTGGTCAAGTTTATTGACTGAGTTAATAGAATTTTTTTGTAAACAAAGTCAGAAGCCAAACTGTTTTTTGACAAAGTAACGCCAACAATACACAATAAAAATATTGACCAAACCCATGTTTTATTATATTTTTTCATTTATTTGATTGCTAAATCTTCAACTCAGTATCTGATTAAAAATCTTTTTTCCTAGTTTGTCAATAATAATCGTTATAATTCGCACAACTTTTAAAAAATAATTTTACAGGAGAATTTATGAAATCATATCAAAAAGATTTTGTGGACTTTATGCTAGAAATTGGTGCTTTAAAATTTGGAGAATTTACGCTTAAATCAGGTCGTATTAGTCCTTATTTCTTTAATGCAGGTGCCTTTAATACAGGTGAACATCTGTCCAGATTGGGTAAATTTTACGCACAAGCCATTCAAGAAAGCAACTTAGAATTCGATGTATTATTCGGCCCAGCCTACAAAGGTATTCCACTCGCCACCGCCACCGCTATGGCATTGAATGATAATTTTAATCAAAATGTGCCTTATAGTTTTAACCGCAAAGAAGCCAAAACTCACGGTGAAGGCGGCGATATTGTTGGACACCCACTCACAGGCAATATTTTAATTATTGACGATGTTATTACCGCAGGCACCGCTATCCGTGAAGCAATGGACATTATCAAAGCAAATGGCGCTACTGCCAAAGGCGTAATTGTTGCCGTTGACCGCCAAGAAAAAGGCAAAGGCGAACAATCAGCCATTCAAGAAGTTGAGCAAAATTTTAACATTCAAGTACTAAGTATCATCAACTTATCACATTTGGTAGATTACCTAAAACAAGGTAACGACCAAACACTCATCGAACGCATCGAATCCTATCGCAATCAGTATGGAGTTTAATAACGCTTTCTTTAAAAACAAACCAAATAAACTGACCAAGTATTAAATGCCATAAAGCTTTTGCATAAATATGAATAATCGTTAAGATCTCACTTTTTGCTAATCCTTTCTTTGTGTAAAGGTCTTTTAAAGTTGGAAATAAAATAAATTCAGAGATGATATTGTTAAAAAGCAACTTGCTCATTAATAATGCAACAAAGTGTGTAGGGCTTATAATTGTGCTGAGTATTTAGAAGAATGCACGGAAATAATGCAGTGGTATGCTGATTTTTTGGATGATTTAAAAGCTAAAAATAATTAATTATTTTTTTTTAGAAAATCAAAGTTTTTGGAAAATAAATTTATTTTTTTAGCCACTTATGACATAATACTAGCAATTTACTTATTAAAGTTCATATTATGACTAGATTAGATTTACTTAAAAGAGTGCAAAAAAGAAAAAAACAAATTGGCTTAACAATTGATAATATCGCCAAACTCTCTCACCTTGGAAACCGAACGGTTACAAGGTTTTTAGCAGGGGAAGATGTAAAAATATCCACAGTAGAAAGTATAACCCATTTATTAGGACTTGATTTTGCTGGCAATGAAACACTCAGTATAAATGAGTTAGAGCAAAATAGAGCCAAAGAAAAAGCCTTGTATATGGTTTCTCTTGTGCAAGATACCTCCTCACTTGAGCAACAAGGCTTGGATAATGAACAATTAAATTTATTGATAGAACAGGCTAAGAATAGCTTTTTACACCAGCATCAAAAAAGCTTATGGATCAACTAATCCCACTAACTAATGGACGATAAAACTAAAATGATCGATGCTACTTATGGGGGGTGATTTTTCAGGTCTAAAATTAGACAAAGATAAAACTTATAGTGCCAGTGAAATTTATTTTTTTGAGGCTCAAAATATTTTAAAAGCCAGCCTTGATTATTGGGGAGGTGTACCTAATAAAAAATCAGCATCGCTTGATACTGATTTTTTCTTGAAATTACATAAAGAAATGTTTGGTAATGTATGGGACTGGGCTGGAAAGATAAGAACAGTCGAACTTAATTTTGGAGTTAAAGCTTACCTTGTTAGCACTGAACTTAAAAAACTAGCAGATGATTTAAATTTTTGGCATAAAAATAAAAGTTTTGATGTAATGGAAATCAGTACAAGATTGCACCACAGGGTAGTAGTCATTCATCCATTTTTAAATGGTAATGGTAGATGGTTTAGGATGCTTGCTAATATTTATCTAAAGCAAAACAACCTATCGCCAACCAAGTGGAATGAAGATTTTCTTGCTAAGGAAAATATTCATAGAAGCGATTATATTCAAGCCTTAAAGCAGGCTGATAATAGCGATTATGAGTTTTTGATTAAATTTCAGGGTAATTTGGTTGGTGGATAATTTTATACAGATTTAAGACATGCCTTATTAAAGAAGGGTAAATGCATTATTAT
>NZ_CAHJWD020000424.1 GCF_903642095.1 Bathymodiolus brooksi thiotrophic gill symbiont
TATCTCACTAATGACCACGGATATGTTCTACGGTCGCCACCATGACTTGGCTAATCGTTACATAATATCGATCTCACTAATGACCACGGATATGTTCTAGGTAGCCACCATGACTTGGGTAATAGTTACACAATATCTATCTCACTAATGACCACGATATGTTCTACGGTCGCCACCATGACTTGAGTATTCGTTACATAATATCTATCTCACTAATGACCACGGATATATTATACGGTCGCCACCAAGACTTGGGTAATCGTTACATAATATCTATCTCACTAATGACCACGGATATGTTCTACGGTCGCCACCATGACTTGGTTAATCATTACATAATATCTATCTCACTAATGACCACGGATATGTTCTACGGTCGCCACCATGACCTAGGTAATCGTTACATAATATCTATCTCACTAATGACCACATATATGTTCTACGGTCGCCACCATGACTTGGTTAATCGTTACTTAATATATATCTCACTAATGACCACGGATATGTTGTACGGTCGCTACCATGACTTGGGTAATCGTTACATAATATCTATCTCACTAATGACCACGGATATGTTTTACGGTCGCCACCATGACTTAGGCAATCATTACATAATATCTATCTCACTAATGACCACGGATATGTTCTACGGTAGCCGCCATGACTTGGGTAATAGTTACATAATGTTTATCTCACTAATGACCACGGATATGTTCTACGGTCGCCACCATGACTTTGGTAATCGTTACATAATATCGATCTCACTAATGACCACGGATATGTTCTAGGTAGCCACCATGACTTGGGTAATAGTTACACAATATCTATCTCACTAATGACCACGGATATGTTCTACGGTCGCCACCATGACTTGAGTATTCGTTACATAATATCTATCTCACTAATGACCACGGATATATTATACGGTCGCCACCAAGACTTGGGTAATCGTTACATAATATATATCTCACTAATGACCACGGATATGTTCTACGGTCGCCACCATGACTTGGGTAATCATTACATAATAAATATCTCACTAATGACCACGGATATGTTCTACGGTCGCCACCATCACTTGGTTAATCGTAACATAATATATATCTCACTAATGACCACGGATATGTTCTACGGTCGCCACCATGACTTGGTT
>NZ_CAHJWD020000425.1 GCF_903642095.1 Bathymodiolus brooksi thiotrophic gill symbiont
CTCATCAGAATGATATAGCAACAACCAAAATTATGAAGTAAAGCAGGGTGAACAGGACAGGGTAGCAGAGATGCAGCTAACCGTCGGCCCTGTCGGACCTAGGGGGCAGAATTTTAGAGGGTCCGGCAAATGACGTCTTTGTGTCAGACCTAATGACCGGCAAACATTTTTACTGCTTGGGGCTGTCAAAAATCAAATTTCTGTCGGTCCTGGTTACCTCTTAGACCCCTAAGCGAAGGATCTTTGATTATCGTTAATAAAGTCAAAAGTCGTAAACAAATCGGTAAAAATTTCTGTTCCTTTCTGTTTATGCTAAATTTCGGGAACCAGTTCCCATTCCGGATTTTATTTCGTATCCTATCGGTAATCGTTGTAAATTGTAATTTGATCATTTCCGTTATGGCTGCATGGCCAATTAAGTTTACGGAGGGGTCTAAATCTGGAAAAAAGCACCCACTACCTATCGATTTATCTACAGAGAATAAAAAAGCCAAAAGGTCGGCATATGAAAAGGAGAGGCGACCGGGGCGGTCCTTTAATCGAAAATGGAAGGACAAAATGAACAAACAAATGACGACTTGATATCAAAATACTCATTAGAGGAATAATAAAATCTTACTAATATGAAGTATTGATTATTTGATGTTGCAGGGCTATCTAAATTGAATGTGGTCTCAGTCACTAACCCCCCTTTGGCAATATCCTTAATCTGATTCTGGTCGTAGTAGTCGTTAGCTGTGTCAAGGCTTTAAGATTGTCCCTTTAATCATACTGTATTGTCACGGTATGTGTTTTCGTGTGTCATTGTCTTCGTATCATCCATTTTATTTTGATTTCCACAGCGCACGCATTATTTTTGACGTGTCCTTCGGTTTCTATTTATGGAACGTAAACAGGACTACAACGTGACATCTGTAAAAAATGTTAAAGTTTGCTTTTAAAGACGTAAGTACCAAAAACAGTGAACCTACCTACTGAACCATACTTTTTGTAATGCTAAAAATTTACTTCATTTATAAAGTAG
>NZ_CAHJWD020000426.1 GCF_903642095.1 Bathymodiolus brooksi thiotrophic gill symbiont
TGCAATAAGGTCTCCCTCAAAAGATCTTTACGTAAGTTAACATTGTTTCGTTATATTACGGGAAGATACCTTCCTTCGTCAGTTATAGTAGGGTGCCCAGTGTTAAAAAAGACGCTTAGTTATCGAGTTTGGGTTAACGGAATTACACACGGCTAATTTTGGTATTAAACGCTAGAAAAATTATTACATTTTGTATTTTTAATTGTCGTCGTAAGTTTCTGTGGTCACGATTTTTTTAATTTCACGTTTTTCAAAGGTACCCTCGGCTGACACATTGTACATGGTATTTTCAGGATGAAAAATAAAAATATTCTCCGCTATCTAAATAGCTAAAAAGGTTTTTACATCAGAGATAATGTATCAAAGATATAATTAAAATAAAAACGGGATGTAAATAATTGATTTTTGAAAGAGTATATCAGCCTTACTTTAAGCCTCAAATTTGACCCCAAATTAACCGTATTTTCAACAAAAGCAAAGTAATTACACTACATTATAAATGTACTTTGATTTTGAAGAAAACATATTGATGAAATGTACATGTGTGCCAAAAATCATAATCTAAATGTCAGCGGTTGTTGAGAAATTGGCAAAATATAAACTCAAATAACTGTAAATTTCCTCTTTGTCATACACGGATTGTTATGTACCGGTTTTTGTTAATGATGTGTCGCTCGCCGGTCATTAACTAGCACGATCTCTGTCTCAATGCATTTAGTATTTTCTCTTCTTTTATGGCAAATATATTGGTTTTAATTGTTCAGTAGAATTGTTTGTGGTTTTTATGTTTTAAAAACATTCATTTTTATGTCGGCCGTTGATTGGGTTTAAAATTTGTTTAATTCATGTGTTTCTAATACACGGACCAATCCTGCAGGATACGTTATAAGTCCGGAAATGGCTCAGTTTCATAGAAGGCCGACCGATTCCTGATTGGAAAAGGTTTCTTGCAGTCGCTGCCAACAAACAAGCATTGATAAAATTTCTTGGCGAATCGATTGTGCAACACTATCGTTTATCATCTCTTGAGATGTCATCCGGGGAAGTTCCGTATCTTTCTGGTGCTTCTAATCATTGCCAAGAAAATCTGCAGAGATGGAGTCTCCGATTGCCAAGAGTTATACTGTACACATGAAGAGGCGGACACTCGTATGATTTTACATGCTATCCATGCAGACAAAACGTTCGGTGAAAGTGGAATCAAAGGTCGGATCATTGTTAAATCGCCTGATACAGATTTCTTGATTCTATGCATCCATTACTTTCCTTCAATGCAACATACACAGGAATTATGGTTTCATACGGGTTCTATCACAAACACCAAGGATGGGCGTTTTCATTCCCGTACATTCGATCTGTAGCATCCTCAATCCTGTTTTATGTAACATTTTACCAGCTGCACATGCCATCACAAGATGTGATTCCACATCATCCTTGTTCGGGATTGGCAAACGAACCGTTTTTAAAGTACTTAAAGACAGTCCAGAAAACTTTAGAGATTTGTCCACCCTTGCAGACTGTGACACTGATAAATCTATAGATGCCGCCAGTAAACTTGTTTGTCGACTGTACGACCAAAAAGGAAAACTGAAGGAAGATCACGTCGATCTTAACAAATTAAGGGTAAGGTTAGCGACACTGAGGGATGCATGTTTGGCCAAACTTCCACCCTGTGAAGCCACCTTCACTCAGCATGTTTTGCGATCTTCACTACAGATAAATATTTGGATGACTGCCTATGTTGCAAAACCGCCAATGAAGTCTGCAGTGCTATTTGGATGGGAAGACAGGAATGGATTAGTTCCAGTTTATTTCAAAGGCCAGATGTCTTCTGATTTTTTGCAAGACCTTGTTTGTACTTGCAAAGGAAAATCTGTGTGCATGAAAGGATGCATTTGTTTTGAGCAAAGTCTATCTTGCACAGACCTTTGCCCTTGCCAAGCTGGCGACTTATGCCGCAATGAAAATACCCACCTAGCAATATCTAGAAATACTGATGAAGATGATGACATATGATCTCAATTTTTTTTTCTTTTTCATCCAGTCTCCATCTATTTCACCGAATAAAACTGTTGTTATCAAAACTATGATTTCAGATAAAACAGTCTTTCATTTCCAACATTGTGACCATCAACTCACGTTAGTCATAGTTGTCCAGTTACCACGACTTCCCGTTGACGTCTTTTGTTTCATTGAGACTTGGTCTAATGTCTGTTTTAGGCAAGCATCACTGTTTTCTGTGCTTAGTAAACTTAGACAAGTTCATACGTACTATGTGTTTTTCAGTAAATAGCAGTTTCATTTGTTGCAATGTTTTTTAAGGTGTTCTTTTTATATGTTGTGGTGGTTATGTCGTAGCTTGTTTCCGTTTTATGTTTTTTCTGGAATTTGCCCAGTCTCCGGACTATGATTTCTTTAACATTTTCTATGACTTGTTCCTTTGTTCCTTCGGTATACTACTGCCGATGTTTCAAACAAACAAACAAAATTAAAAAAAAAAACAACCTGCCAGTGGACTCTGACCTTGACGTGGTTGGTGGGCTTTCAAACTAACAAGAGAACACTTTCTTATTTGCCAAACACCTGAGATATTTGGAGTGTTCAGAGTGGTTTGTAGCCACACATCGTCCAAACGCATAATATGTCCATAGACCTTACGTTTTTAAACAAATGGCGTTTGACCTTTCCATAAATTGCCATGTTTTTGCACAGAATATTCGTTAAGTATTGATTGACCCTACAAATGATATGTTGCAAACACATAAGCCATTAAATTTGAATTTTGGTACCTTTTACGAAGTTTGAGGTTAATAGATATTTTACCAGTAATTAGTCAAAGTGTACCATAACTGAAACATGTTTTTTTTTTTGGAATCCGTCCACCAGTTGTCAAATGTTAAGGGTTAAAAAATAATTTGAAGGTTTCCTTTAAATGAATATCAAATAAAAATGAGAAATGTTCAAACTATGACAGGTCAAGGTCACTTTTATTTCTCATATATACGAAAATTGTAAAATGGCATTTTTTTTTAGAAAATGGCCTTTTGCTATATATTCAAACAATGTAAAATAAAAAATAAGCATAAAATAATAAAATATTAAGCTTAACAAATAAAATTGGCATTCCAGTTTAAAGTTCTTCACAGTCTTGTCGAAGAAGGGAGCCTTTTAAAACTTGTGGTGTGTTAGTTCCAATTTTTAGATCTTGACCTTTGACCCCAATTTAAAAAAAACGTGACCACAATACATAGCGACGACATCTTTATTTCGATGCGGCTTGTTCTCCTCATTCCAACGATGTATCATACAGGTGTGTGTAATTCCGTTAAGGCAAATTCGCAAAAATCTTTCGTCGGGCACCCTACTATTATCCGACTAGTTTACCTGTAAAACGACACACTTGATTACAAGATTAACACCTGTAGCCCTTT
>NZ_CAHJWD020000427.1 GCF_903642095.1 Bathymodiolus brooksi thiotrophic gill symbiont
ATACGCATCGATCACAAAATGTTTGACATATTCACCTCGAGAAAAAAAAAAAATCTTTTAAAGGGATATTGTCTACCAGCTGCGTAATTTTTTCATACCCAAAATTATTGTCGATTTCCGTACTGACCTTCATAAAATGAAGATTAAACACCGAATTATTGATGAATACGCTCCGAAACGTTGTTTTTTCGACTAAAAAAGCTGACCATCGTTACCGGAAGCTAATTAATTATGCACTGATCTGGGCGAGGCCAACTCTATTTATTTATCTATTTTTATGCCAGTAGCCCGGATGCTGCAGCATGGATATTCAGGTAAGTTTCTATAAAAGTTGAGGAAAAAAGCTATTTGCGAACCGATATTGTATCTAAAAGACGTAGAGATAAATAATTTCTGTATCAGGAATAGATCTGAAACATTTGAAAGAATGAAAACTACATGCCTTAACAGATTCAGTCGATATTTCCACGATAACTATTGAAAACATGCCAGGAGGCACCCCATGGGGGCAAATTGTTGAAGCAGCTACTAGAGTTATTTTCGATCGGACTTTTTTGCCGGCCTTAAAAATAACTAAATTAGTCTTTTTCCTCATATAAGTTATGAAGTTGTTCCCCGAGATGTTGATACACATGTTAAATTAATTTATTTTAGCAAGTTTTACCGACAATATGAAAACAGAGACATAGAACACAGTGAAATACATGTCTGATGAAAACGAATGACGTAGCCAGTGTTGTTTTATTTGTTGATTGACTGGAACGTTTTAGAGAAATTTGGGCTGGATTAGAAACGAAAGAGACCTTCTAATTCCACAAGACAGTTGCTGGAAAATATTAATGGCAAATTATATGGTACTGACTATTGACTTTGAAGGGGGCTATGGTTTTTTTCAGACGCGACAAAAATCATATTCTTTTACATTTGTATTTGCCGGAATGATTTTTTTTTTCTTCAAAATTTTGTATATGATTATACTGTGTCTGTGAAAATGGCAAGTATATGATTTTATTGTGAAAATGGCAAGTCGGAATATTTTTTTTCTCTCCTGTCCTGTTGCAAGACCAAAATGGTTCTCCCATAAACAAAAAAAAAAACAAAAAAAACGAAATAAAACTGGTCATCAGAAAATCTTTCCTTCCAAAATCTAAAATAAGACTTTCTTTATTTCTCTAAACTGAATTAGTGCAAACTATTTCACTTATATAAATGAATTATTTAAAAACAAAATAGAGCTCATTTTTCTAGATGAATGTAAAATAAATTCTGAAAGTCCACAATTGTGTATATCTACATGTAATCAAAATTACATTTTTTCTTTATAGTATTCTGAAAGTTCTGTTTCAAAACACGATGGCAGTACATGTAGTGACAGTGATACACAGGCCCCAAGGGGTAGAGGAAGAGGCAGGGGGAAAAAGAGAACCAGGGGGAGTACAAGGAGACCATCAAGAAGAGGGGCAAGAGGAGGAAGAGGTTCCAGGGGAGGAAGACAGACTTGGGCACCAAATAGGGCCGATATTGCTCTTCAGACGAGGCAAAGAAGAGATCAAGAACGTCAGGTATCAGATTGCTAAAAAAAATATAAAATAATACTTTCATAAGGCGAGGATGGTATCAGGAAACCACGCTTGTCAGTTGGATGGGACGATAAAAATCATAATTTTTTTCTGGCGCATATGATTATACTATATCAACACGACGGGTGCCACTAGTGGAGCAGGAACTGCTTACCCTTCCGGAGAACCTGAGTTCACCCCCGGTTTTTAGTGGGGTTCGAGATACTCGATCTTTAGTTTTATATATATGTTTTGTCGATTGTTGTTTGTCCTTTTGGGCATTGTATTGTCTGCTCTACTTCGATATACGGTTTCTGATTGCCCCTTTGGTATCTTCAAACTCTTCTTACCCCTAGCATGTTAAAGACCCCTTTATAGGGTTCGATAAGAGTAGGCTCAGTAGGGCCGCTATGAAGGTGGTACTCACACCCGCCACCTGGAGAGGGGGTTTCATCCAAGCCTTGGCTTATCCCCCAATGCACTATAAATAAATGAGCTTAAACTAAACACTGCATTGAAAACCTCATTGATTTTAATCAAAATTAAGTTTTTAATTTGTTTTTTATGTAATGCATTTTTTTTTGTACTTGAACTGTAAAGCACTCCCATTGATTTCATATTAATCATTAAAATGATTTATTTATTTATTTAAGGAGAGAATATCAAGACTAACCGAAGACCAGCTCAGGACCATTGTGAACGAGATGGTAGTTAGGCATCCTGGGTACGTCTTTGACATCCTTGATAGTCAGAATACGACACCAAGTGGAGGACATCATCCACCAGAAGGCAGTACATCACCAGAGTGGTGTACCTGCTCCTACTGCAGGGATATGCCATCAGAAGCTGAGAGGCATTGCTGTGGCAGGAACCCAGAAAATTGCTACTCTCAAATAGCAGTATGTATAAATTTCTATATTTTTTTTTTACAATAAATGATTTTCCAAGTTTCATGTGCATTTAAAACCTGAAAGGGATGTATTTAGGACCATCTCAGATGGATGTTTGATATATGCAAGTATGAGCAGCAAAAGTGTATGCCAGTGTAAGTTCATTATTTACTAATTTTTTTAACAAGGTGTGCCTCTCAGCAAAGATCTTCCAGGAAGCACTATAAAAATCTCAATTTTTTAAGGCAACCAAACCTTCATACTTTTAATTGTCAATTTCAGTGGATCCCAATACCTACATGTATGAAATAAAACTTGCAAATGTATTATGGGATCGACCATTTAACTTGCAGGTGGGAGGGCAAGTTTTTTATCCAAAAAATATTTTTATTCTGAATCTTGGGAAGAAAAAAAAAATTTGGCTGTTCAGGAGAAAAGAAAATATTCCGACTTGCAATTTTCACAGTATAATATGCATCAGAAAAAAAAAGAATATGATTTTTGTCGTGTATGAATAAAAAAACATTACCCCCCTTCAATTTAAATGGTCGGTCCTGAATGGTTTATTACCATGTCTTTACTCTATTTTTATTAAATCTCTTGTCTTTATTGTAGGACTTTGATCTGATTGTCCTTGATGAGGCAGTGTTGGGGGTTGCCAGAATGTTTCGAGAGGAACTTTTAGTAATGCCCCATGACCAGGATTACAACAGATCCAATAGGTATGCAGCCTACCGCCAGTATACCATTTGGGCACATGGCCGACTTGGAGCTGGGGTTAGACGTGTGATCCCAAGCTGTTGTACTTGGAGAATTAGGGACAAGTATCCTGATCCATATGGACAATACAAGGGTTTCATTCCTGGACGATTTGATTAAAACTTGTTCATGAAATATTTTGTATTTTATCCCATATACCCCAATGAGTTGTTAATTTCACAAGTTGGTCAGCTGGAATTGTAAATTTAATTTGAAAGTTTTGCCATCTTATTATTATTATTAGTTCACCTGACCCGAAGGGTCACGAGAGCTATTGCTACCACTGGGCGTCTGTCGTTAGCTTTTTGCATTTAAATCAACTCTAAAACCACTAGGCCAATTTGAACCAAACTTTGGTGGAATGGTCCTTGAGTGCTCCCCTTTCAGAATTGTGTCCGACAATCCCCCCGCCAACCAACATGGCTGCCATTACTAAAAATATAAAATTTTGCAAAAAATCACTTAAAAATTATCTTCTTTGAAACTGCTGGGCCAATTGGGCCCAAACTATGGTGGAATGGTCTTCAGATGGTCCTCTTTGATAATTGTGTCAAGACAGACCTGCCCTCCATTCAAGATGGCTATTGTTACTAAAACTAGAAATTTGTTCAATTGTCCATTGCTGCTTTATTATAAATCTAAATGAGCTCAAATTTTTACTGCAGCTACATGGAAATTAGGTAGTTTAACATATTTTAGCGGGCTAGCTGGTGAAATATATCCCGCCGAGGATGCCAAAAATTATGTAGCGGCTAGCTGGTGAAATAAATAAACCACAAGTTATATTCTATCCCTTGATAGAATCCTCAAATATACCAAGATATAACTGATATAAAAATATTGACAAAGTGATTCTATGTGTCGCTTTACATGTATTGGTAAAGCAATACTATGTCTCGTGTACAGTACTAACTTTTAGTACCGGGTCATCTAAACTTCACTAATGTGAACGAAAAATATAAGGGAAAACATGGCAAAATTCATGGAATACTATATGATTTAATATATCATTTATTTTCTCAACTTATTCTCAATGTCACAGATAAAATCAAAACAATTGAATATATTTGGATCCTGAGCTCTTACAGGATATGTGGATAAAATGCATTAATATATACAACAATCAAAATTACTTTGTCTCCAGATACATTGATTGATTAACTAATTACAGTAGTAATTACTAATTTACGCTACCGGGTATTTATCTACTTATGAAAATAGTTGTTATTGAACAAAGTTCTTTCAAATTGTAATCTGAACAGAATTTAACCAAACTTGGCAGAGATGTTTCTTGTGAGGTCCTAAAAAGTTGTCCTGGTTTGTACTAACTAGATCAACACACTGAGCGCCATCATTATTGCGCATTGGACAATTTGGAAAACCATTATCCTGACTTGGGTATTTTTCCTCTCTAAATGTGCAGACCTTCTGTTAGACCAGCAAAGACTAGTATTACTGTGAGCACAGCTCACTAAGATATACCCCCCACATCTGTCCAACCTATTTCCATAACCAAAACATTACTGATTGTTCCAACCAAAAATGAAAGGGATCCTCCTCTCTTCACTGGTAAGCTGCTGATACAATTTCAAAACATTCTGAGAAACACTACTCAAGTTATCATACGACATAGGGTAAAAATTATATTTTCCATCATAACAAGTCCAATAACTCTGGAACAGCAAAAGTGCAAATCGTCAAAAATAAAAAGGATCCTCCTCTCTTCACCTGTAAACAGCTGATAAAATTTTAAAAGATTCTAAGAAACACAACTCAAGTTATTGTACGAAATAGGATTTGTCTAGAGACGGACGGACATGGTGAAACCAGTATACCCCCCTACAACTTTGTTGCAGGGGGTATAACAAAGTGACAATTAAAATTTATTTTATGGGATAATATAGTCAATTGTTTTGTCTTGGTTTTCATATCTGGACTTATGAGATGCTACAATATCCCGAGTTGGAGGTGGTGGAATTGGTGCAAGATGGACAGAGATTCTTCTGGGATCATCTACTTCCAACTGCACACGTTGATTCATTCCTTCATTATCCTGCAGTCTCATACAAATGATGGCCCTTAATAGTCTTGGAACATAAAAATATGACTTGTCAGTTTTAACAGGCTTCACAGACCATCTAGTTGTCTTTTTGTTGTAACTTCTCTGCCATCTGAAGTAGAAAAATACATACAATGTAATTCACAAGAATAAAACAATAGAATTGAAATTATGATCTATGGAGACCTAACTTTCAATTCAAGATGAATATCTCGAATGTATAGTGAATGAGCAACTAAACATATCATTACAGGTCCACTTTATGAAGGATTTGTAGACAGATTTTAGGTTGTGGTCATCCCTCAAGAAGTTCTACGGCAGGCATCACGAGCTGGTGAACAGCTGATTTGGGTAACAGGGTGTCTGTTACCCAAATCAGAACTGGTCTTCATTTGTTGTTGATGTCTTTCCCTTCATCGGACATGACTTCTAACGGAATTGACCATGGACAACGCAGTGGGTGTATTGCAATAGGCAGGAACTGTTGACTCTTCCGGAGCATCTGAGTTACCCCCATTTCATCGGAGATCTGTGTTGTTCATGTTTTTTTGTTGTTGATGTGATTTATATTTTTGTGTGTTTTGGTTGTATGTTCCCGGGATGTTCATGTTATCGGATTTATGACTTTTGATTGACCCTTCTATTTTTCCCATACATACCTTGAAGAACCATCTTTGTTAGTCATTAAAGGTCTCTCTACATGGCCATTGTGGTCCAGAGCTGCCAGTCTGTTCCTAACCCTGTACACTGGGGGACTATATGAATGTCTCTTGGAGGCATAGGCAAGGATCAGATTTTGGAAATTTTCCAACTCTGCTGTGCTCCTAAAAATATAAAATCATTCATGATAGTGTGTTATAGACAAATTAACAACTTTCTTTATTTGTGAAAAGGATCAAAACTTGCTACATGCAGATGTATATCCCACATAAATGCTACAAAAATCGCTATAATACGACCATATGTATATCATGTATAAGAAACGTGTCCATTGGACAAAGATGCCGCAGCCCCCTAACTTGAAAACCCCTCATACCAGATATCCAAAATTAGAACTTCGTTTGCGGATTACTGATATAAACAACATTTCCAAATTTTAAATAAATCAGTCGAGACATTCAGGAGTTATTGCATGGAAACCTATTTCAAGACGTACAGACGGACATACAGGGGTAACACTTCATGCCCCTGTCACTTATCAGTGGGGTCATGAAAGCCTGCAAAGTCAAATGGAAATAGACAAATTATTTGAGAGAAGTAGTGTTCACAACAGTTTGGGAGGAGTTGCACTTTACAAGGGAGATGGACAGTCTGATACGACATACAGACAGGGTGATCTCAATTGGTGTGGGATGAAGTAAAAATTAATAATAAAAAAATTTTAAGTTTTGTTATTTTTATGGAAATTATTTTTGTATATCTTACTCAAATGATAGAAGTTTTAAAATGTGTTGATTTCTGTTTTGCAAAAAATTCACTTTCCCACAGACAAAATGTGAAAAAGTTAATGGACGGATAACGGATGCCAAGTGATGGCAATACATCAAATGGCCCTTTGGGCGAGGTGAGCTAGCAATACATAGTTGACATAAGTACCTGCAGTTAAGATAATAGTGAACTCTGTTGACCAGGTATTTGTCCATCACAACTGATCGTAAACTGTTGTGTGCAGAAGAACCTTTTTTTAAATATGTCGTATCTCTGTTTTCCTCCAAAGGTCCATGCTGGCAACCGCCAATGACAGAGGAATCCCCATATGGGTCTGCATAAGGCACAGGCCATTCATGTTCATCAACCACATGATGGAGGACGCCATACCAAATATCCTGTAATTAGATTGTACTGACATTTAAAGATTGTGTTTTCCCATGATTTCAACAGAATAATTAATAATTTACGACAAAAGAGATGATTTCAATTTTCCCATTGTGAACTTTCCATTTATATGTAGCGATATTCCAGCAGCACCTGCATATGGAGTATTTATCTCTCAGATGATACGATATTCTAGAGCTTGTGGTTCCTATCAGAATTTCCTTGATAGAGGGTTGCTGCTAACAAGGAAGCTACTGAACCAAGGGTTCCTTTGGGTAAAGTTGAAGACATCTCTACGAAAATTTTACGGTTGCATGACTTGGTTGACCGTTATGGAATATCTGTGTCACAAACGACCACGGATATGTTCCACTTGTCGTAAACACTTCCTGGTCCTTTCCTCATTCACGACTTATTATCGGGTTCGTAACTAGATTAACACGGGTGCCACTAGTGGAACAGGCACTGCTTACACTTCCGGAGCACCCGAGTTCACCCCCTGTTTTTAGTGGGGTTCGGGTTACTGGATCTTTGGTTTTATATATATGTTTTGTCGATCGTTTTTTGTACTTTTTCTTTTGGCCATTGTATTGTCTGTTCTACTTCGATATACGGTTTCAGATTGCCCCTTTGGTATCTTCAAACTCTTTTTATTTAACTTGTTAATTCTCATTATCTTGTTTCCATTCCAGAAGAAATTTTAATACCACATTAACTATTTCTAACTATAAGGCCTATCACTCTTGACACTTGAATTTTATTTATTACCATAAAGGAAACACTTTGGGCTTTGGTTTCCAAGTTGATTTTTACAGATGTAAGATATGAGCCAATGAACCCATTATAATACATATTTGCCAGTTCCTCCATGACAATTGTGATAACACCCATAGTTTTACTTACAAGAAATCTTTCTACTGTCTTTCCTACTTCAGCAGTGTGCCAGTAATGGTTGACGATATCTTTCACCCACACGAGCAACTCCTTATTCTCTTTTTCCTGACCCACCTAAAAAAATAAAAATTTATACTACAAAAGGAAATGATCGTGATAACAAGCCTAAGTTTAAAACTTGAATCAAACTGTATAAATTCATGCAGCTTGTATTTATAAAATGCAGCACTTTTGAATGTTTTATCATGTTATACAAATTCTGTGCTCAGTTAAAGTCATATAGTGCTTTATGGAGATAAACTACAGGCTCAGGTGAGCCTGTATCGCTCACCTGACATAAATAAGCCCTCTTAAGAATGTCTGCAAGTCAATATGCCAAAGTCATGTATCAAAAATAAAATCATTTCTTCCAGTAGCAGCTGAGACATCTTTAACGGAAGTGTGAACGGACGGACAAACGGACGGACAAGGTGTTTGCAATATAACCCCTTCTCTACGAGTGGGGGTATAAAAATCAGGTATATGACCATCCAATGAACATTTCTGCCAAGTTTGGTTCAAATCTGTTTTGTGGTTTCAGAAAAAAAGATGAAAATGTGAAATTCCCATAGGGTCCAATGTTAAACTAAGTCAAGTCATGGCGGCCATCTTGGATATGCGATCGGCACAAAAATAACAAACTTGGTACAATGTAGAGGACCACATAGACATCATTTCTATAATGTTACAATTCCATCGGCTGGGTATTTTATGACAAGAAGATTTTCAAAGTTGGATTTCCGATCTGCACCAAAATAACAAATCTGATGGAAGACCTCCTAATGAGCATTTCTGCCAAGTTTGGTCCAAATCTGTTCAGTGGTTTCAGAGAAGAAGATGAAAATATGAAAAGTTTACAGACACGGATGCAAAGTGATGACAAAAGTTCACATGGCCCTTTGGGCCAGGTAAGCTAAAAACACATTGGCCCTCATCCTGAAATATCATTATATATATATACATATCAAGCATTCTGGTTTCATGATTTGATATGTCATTGAAATCAATTAAAACTATAAATGTTTCATTTCCAATCATACCAAACATATAACAATATACGAGGCCATGCAAAGTTAATTTATTGGTTCACAGGCCATTTTTGATGAAAATCAATGAGGGAGGGAGGCACTTGTTTTCCTTTTTTATTGTCCCAAAAGAGTGATGAGGATGTTTTTTACATTGTTCATAGACAGAAAAAATTATAAGCGATGTAGTTTTTGGATTTTGTTTTATTAATATGGCAATAAAAATGGGTAATAAGGCACCTTTAAAAGAGATGAGGGAAATTATTTTTTGTTGGCCCCATAAAAAATCTTACCTTTGTCAACTTCTTTCCCAAATTCTTAGTGCCATGCCAAACATCAAAAGAGTGTTTGATGTCAGGGTAATCTTTCTCTGAAACATAAAAATTAACACTATTAATCATTTAAAAGTATTGTTGGGGAAGTAAATCAATTCTAATGAATTTACATTTTGTTGCACTTTGCATATTGCCATGAAAGAAACAGAAACATTACATAAGAAAGAATGCTTTTCGAGTGAATATGACATGTTAATTGATCTGCTGAATCAATACCGAGCATATTGACTTATTCCTAATAAGAAACAAATTGACTGAACATTTAACTTAGTTGTCAAACAGGTTGGAAGGTAGGAGAAATAAGTAAATCTTACTCATCAATGCAGCTATCTGGTTGTGAGCATCTGTAACAACTTCCACAACTCGCAAATGCTTTTCCCTAAAAAACTGCATCCCTTTCTGGAAACATGCCTTTTCCATATTTGTGCTCTTTCTGTCAGTGTTGCGCTTGTCCAAAGTCACAATAAATAGGATCTTCTTACTGTGATATTCCATGAAGGTATAGGAACAGTACTGTGCACTGTGTCCAGGGCTGTCCATCCTTCCATCCCCTGAAAATGATGTAAATTACCTAATTTTGGTCTATTACGTTTCTCTCAGTCAATCTGATATTTTATTAAGCCTCTTATCATAGTCCTTTTCTAGATGTATACAAATGAAAATGAATACATGTACATACAATGAATACATGTACATACAATTATTGTAAATGTTGGTAGTAATGACATGTAACTTTATATCAATGTAAGACCTTTATAAAACTGACATTTACATTGACAAGAGTTTAATTTCACTTAAAATGAAATTATATTGAAAGATCTATTCCCATGCATACAACCTTCGTTCGGTCTTTCCTTTAATTGGTCATAAGCAGTCTGTACCAAAAACTTTTTCAGCTACTAGCCCGAAATAGCTACTTTTGAGGTTTTCTTCTATTTGTTTGTATAAATTTCAGTCAAATTTCAATAGCTTGAACAACATTTTACTAGTTTCGAGCATAGGGCTAGTGGCTAAAGGCACAGACTGCCATAAGGTGTTCTAATAATAATTTACAAAATTTAGGCCAGATAAATTTAAATTCTAACATGACCTTCTTCTTTTGCTTTGTTAACAAACGAGCCAGTTATCCATTCGGTATAATCTCATTTGCACACGTGTCGGTGAATGTGAACGACTTTTGCATGGACAGCAAAATAATGACGATAGAGGGTGCAGTATTATTCAAGTTACATAAATTGTGTGCGACATTTTACGCAAGCGTAAATATAAATTACCGTCTTCCAATCAAAGTATACTACCGTATTTGTACTCTTAGACATATCAGAATAGAAATAAATAATGGAAGCCAGAATGTGTTTTGAGTTTTAACATGAATTAGCGGATATTAGTAAATTGTATCCCTTGCTTCTGGCTCGGGATAAAATACTAATATCCGCCAATCCATGTTACAACTCCCAACACATTCTGGCTTCCATGATTTATTTCTTTATTTTATATTCTCATCCTCTCACTCTCCTGTTTTTTGAGCAGCAAAATCACAATTCATTTTCAATTTTTGTGGAATTTTCTTAAAATTTCAGCAATTTTAGCACAAATTCAACTAATTATAAATTATAAATGCCTCCCTCCCTTCCCATATTTTTACTGACAGGACGAGAATGTAAAAATTTATTTCATGTGGCCTTACCCAGCACAATAAGATCTTTGTCCTGAAATTCACTGAGAACATCCTCCTGTTGTTGCATCCAAAACCTGTCAATTGAGGGCACAAGGTATGTTCCCTGGATACGATGAAATGTCGAAGAACTCAAAAATGGTAGTTTCAAACATTTTGCCAAAGTGGAAATTTTTTGGAAGTTGTTGCCTGAAATCAAAATAGACGAAGCTAACATTAAGTCTCCAGCATGCATGCGCATATTCAGTAGAGGTTGAGAGCACCATCTGTGATTTATATGTTCATTTGTGCAGACCTGCAAAGAGAATATAAGATATATGTACATGCATTTATAATAAAAGTCTAGCTATATGTAAATCAGCGAAATGACATAAACTGTGCTACAACTATAAATATAAAACATGTTTAAAATACAGTGTGTGTATATTTTCCGGCTAACTATTTTACAAGTTTGTAAATAATATTTTTGATAAAAGAAGATGAACTGTGAGCTAATGCGCATGCTCATTTATGATACCCCCGCTCTTCGGTAAACAGGAAGTAGGAATCTGATGGGTCCAAAAACACTTCCCACAATATGGCATACCTATATGAAGCTTGTGACAAAATATCAGATTCCTGTCATCAATAGTTGCTTAGAAAAATGTGCATATACAAAATATATGTTCAATGTGTATAAAAATCAACAAAATCGGCAAACAGGAAGTAGGAATCTGATGGGTCCAAAAACGCTTCCCACGATATGGGGTACCTATATGAAGCTTGTGACCAAATATCAGATTTCTGCCATCAATAGTTGCTGAGAAAAATGTTACAAAAAATGTGCATATATGTTCAATGTGTATAAAAACCAACTAAGTCGGCAAACAGGAAGCAGGAATCTGACGGGTCCAAAAACGCTACCCACAATATGGTATATCTCTATGACGCTTGTGACCAAATATCAGATTTCTGCCATCAACAGTTACTGAGAAAAGTGTGACGAAAAATATCTTGGACAGGCAGAAGGACAGAGGTAAAACAGTATACCTCCCTCCCCCTTTGGGGAGCGGGGGTATAAAAACAAACAAAAAACAAAATTTTAGTAAATACAACATACTCACCCACTTGATGTAGATTGCAGATGCAATGATCTCAGTGGACATAGATATAGCTTCTCCACAGTCCTTAAATGTACAGTTGGAATTGACATGTGTTGTAGCTAAGTCCATAAGCTGTCTCTGGTACACAAGAACAGGACGATCACTTGTCAGCAAGTCAACTTCTTCCTCTTTCTTAATTCTGTGAATTCCTATTCCTAGGTCGATCTCTTGGTCATCCAAAGGTTCATCCTCACCATAATCAGATTCATCAGATTCCTCGATGGGGAGGTGTTCGGCATTGTTATGTCTGTGTAGAAGAGACAAGTAACACAATGTGTATTACCATTAAAATAATGTACATGTATCTGAATTGGATCAGTTGGTATGAATGCAAGTTTAAACAACTGTCCTGTTGAATACATTAAAACCTCATTTTTTATAACATCTGCTTAGTATTACAATTTTCAATGTGTATAAAACAAACTATGTCAGCAAACAGGAAGTAGGAATCTCACTGGTCCAAAAAATGCTTCCATTATATGGCATACTTATATGAAGCCCATGACCAAATATCAGATTGCTGCCATAAATAATTACTGAGAAAAATATCTTGGGACAGACGGATGGACAGAGGTAAAACCGGTGGAGCGGGGTATAATAAAGCTCCTATGACATGATCATGCATGGTTCTGTTAATTTATTAGGACCAAATTTCAAGTATGTAAGTAAGTTACAACTGAAACATATGAAACTAGGAAGAACTGTTTTAGATACCTAAAACTTACGTCTCCCCTTAATGCGGCCATCTGTACAACAACCCATCTTGAAAGACAAAAATGTTATGGCCCGGACAAGAAAATAATATTTAAAAAACCATTATTTGAACTGGAGGTCAAAGGTCAAGGTCCCACGAAGGTCATTATGGTATGCAACACATCGCCTTATGGTCATACACCCACATACCAAATATCATTGACCTATCTCGAAAGAGTAAAATGTTATGGCCCAGACAAGAAAATACTATCCAAAAACAATTATTTGACCTTGAGGTCAAAGGTCAAGGTCACACAAAGGTCACTACGGTATGTGACACACTGCCTTATGGTCATGCACCCACAAATCAAATATAATTGACTTATCTGGAAAGAAAAAAAATTTATGATCTGGACAAGCTTTGCTGAGAAGAAGCGGAAGAAGGAAAAATCAGACTAAAACAATATGTCTCCCTTCGTTCGAAGGGGAGACATAATTAATATGACAAACCTTAGAGTGAAGTTGAGGCTAGGTTCAAAATCTTCATCATCAGAATCATCACCAACATCACTGCACTCTTCAGTAATATCTATTGAGAGACTGTAAGAATAAAAAATAATTGTTTATTGGTGTATGTGTATAATATCGAAACAAATTTTGTAACATGGTCCTGATGTGCTGCTGTATAACGAAAAAGCTTTTCAAAATAATATCAAATCTATAATCTAAATACATGTATTCAGCACACATCTACACAGACAACCCAATATCAAGAAACAAAATTATATCAAAGTTCCAGGCAAACATTTGGTGTGCCAGAAGCGTGTCAATTCTGTCCAAGTTTGGTAACATTCCCATAAATAGCTAAGGAGGAGTCACACGACTGGCCATTTCAGCTTGTGGATTAATGAAAATGTAACGATGACGCAGAAGCCAACATGATCCCTACTAGTAGTAATAAGCATGCAAGCCACAATAATTAATAGGAAACTGTTATACAAGTGACTGTGTTAAACAATATTGACAATGTTACCTATAAACATAATGTAGAATATGTCTAATCAAACAAAATGAACATACTCAAATGGGTTCACAAATGAATTTGATTTCTCCAGCTTCGTCCGTTTCCTTGAAATGTGATGGCTGCTCCTTTCTTCTACGCCAGAAATACCATAGTCAGAATATCTAAATTAAAAGTACAAATATCAATCATTACAAAATCACATATCAAATTACCAGTTTTTGTAGTAATTTGCCTAAAAAAAATAAGATAATTTTACAAAAATCTGCATGATTTTAACACATACATGGTCCATCTGTCTACCGTTAAATTCACACACTGTGAGAACATGCAAATTGCTATGGATCTTCACATTATTTCTTAAAAATCTTGTTTATAAATCATACTAACAAGATCCAAACTAAAAAAACAGTTCAAATGACACTTCTTTAAATAGAAAGCCTTTATATGAAAAATACATATTGATTTTCCTCTATCATATTTATGTTGATAATTCAAAAACAGTAGGTATAATTATGTCAAAAATTGTTGAAATGTAGTAAAAAACTAGTTAATGTAATGTTTTTAGAATAGACAAGAAATAAACTTGGTTTGCATAAGGACATTGAAAATTATTTTCATTTAGCCATGGTCTAAACTAAAATATGCAGTTTAGGACATTTCAGTACAATTTTATAGTCAAATTTCTATGGATCTTCATATTATTTTTGAAAACCTTGTTGATGTATCATACTTACAGGATCCAAACTAAAAATGCTATTGAAATGACACTTATTTAATGGAAAGCTTTTTATATAAAAGATACATACTGATTTTCCACTATGGTGATAATTCACAGACAGGTAGATATAATTTTGGTTCCCATAACAAAGTTTTATGCTCAAACTTGTTGAAAAGTACTTAAAACCTTATTTATGTAATGTACTTCCAGTACCCAAGATATAAACTTGTTTGCATAAAGGAATTGAAAATGATTTTCATTTAGCCATGGTCTAAAATATGC
>NZ_CAHJWD020000428.1 GCF_903642095.1 Bathymodiolus brooksi thiotrophic gill symbiont
CTGACTGACGACAACGACAACCCAATCATAATATGACCACATATTGTGTTTACTGACGGACGCAACAACGACAACCCAATCATAATACGACCACATATTGTGTTTACTGACGGACGACAACAACGACAACCCAATCATAATACAACCACATATTGTGTTTACTGACGGAAGACATTGGTGACGACAACCCAATCATAATGCGACCACATATTGTGTTTACTGACGGACGACAACGACAACCCAATCATAATACGACCACATATTGTGTTTACTGACGGACGACAATGACTACCCAATCATAATATGACCACATATTGTGTTTACTGACGGAAGACAATGACAACCCAATCATAAGACGACCACATATTGTGCTTACCGACGGAAGACAACGACAACCCAATCATAACACGACCACATATTGTGTTTACAGACGGAAGACAACGACAACCCAATCATAATACGACCACATATTGTGTTTACTGACGGAAGACAACAACAACACAATCATAATGCGACCACATATTGTGTTTACTGACAGACGACAACAACGACAACCCAATCATAACACGACCACATATTGTGTTTACTGACGGACGACAATGACAACCCAATCATAATACGACCACATATTGTGTTTACTGATGGACGACAACAACAACCCAATCATAATACGACCACATATTGTGTTTACTGACGGACGACAACCCAGTCATAATACGACCACATATTGTGTTTACTGACGGACGACAACAATGACAACCCAATCATAATACAACCACATATTGTGTTTACTGACGGAAGACAACGACAACCCAATCATAATGTGACCACATATTGTGTTTACTGACGGACGACAACAACGACAACCCAATCATAATACGACCACATATTGTGTTTACTGACGGACGACAACAACGACAACCCAATCATAATACGATACATATTGTGTTTACTGGCGGACGACAACGACAACCCAATCATAATACGACCACATATTGTGTTTACTGACGGAAGACAACGACAACCCAATCATAATACGACCACATATTGTGTTTACTGACGGAAGACAACGACAACCCAATCATAATACGACCACATATTGTGTTTACTGACGGACGACAACAACGACAACCCAATCATAATACGACCACATATTGTGTTTACTGACGGACGACAATGACAACCCAATCATAATACGACCACATATTGTGTTTACTGAA
>NZ_CAHJWD020000429.1 GCF_903642095.1 Bathymodiolus brooksi thiotrophic gill symbiont
CTGTTAACATAAACTACTGATGGAAACCTTATGTTTAAAACTGTGAGAGAGACTGTTAACATAAACTACTGATGGACGCCTTATGTTTAAAACTGTGAAAGGGGCTGTTAACATAAACTACTGATGGACACCTTATGTTTAAAACTGTGAGAGAGACTGTTAACATAAACTACTGATGGACACCTTATGTTTAAAACTGTGAGAGGGGCTGTTAACATAAACTACTGATGGACACCTTATGTTTAAAACTGTGAGAGGGGCTGTTAACATAAACTACTGATGGATACCTTATGTTTAAAGCTGTGAGAGGAGCTGTTAACATAAATTACTGATGGACACTTTATCCATCAAACTGTGAAAGAAGCTGTTAACATAAACTACTGATGGACACCTTATGCTTAAAACTGTGAGAGGGGCTGTTAACATAAACTACTGATGGACACCTTATGTTTAAAACTGTGAGAGGGCTGTTAACATAAACTACTGATGGACACCTTATGCTTAAAACTGCGAAAGGGGCTGTTAACATAAACTACTGATGGACACCTTATGGCTAAATCTGTGAAAGGAGCGATTCCCATAAACTAAAGCTGTGAGAGAGGCTATTAACATAAACTGGTGATGGACACTTTATGCTTAAAACTTTGAGAGGGACTGTCAACATTAACTACTGGTGGATACCTTAGGCATAAAACTGTGAAAGGGGCTGTTTACATAAACTACTGATGGACACCTTATGCTTAAAGCTGTGAGAGGGCCTTTTAACATAATCTATTGATTGTCACCTTATGTTTAAAACTGTGAGAGGGACTGTTAACATAAATTACTGATGGACACCTTATGCTTAAAGATGTGAAAGGAGCTGTTAACATAAACTACTGATGGACACCTTATGTTTAAAACTGTGAGAGTGGCTGAGAACATAAACTACTGATGCACACCTTATGCTTACAGCTGTGAAAG
>NZ_CAHJWD020000430.1 GCF_903642095.1 Bathymodiolus brooksi thiotrophic gill symbiont
GAGTTGAGTGATTGTTAACACCAAGTGAGCAATCATTTAGCTGTATCATGGAGAGATTACAGTTGAGTGATTGTTAACACCAAGTGTGCAATCGTTCAGCTTTATCATGGAGAGATTACAGAGTTGGGTGATTAACACCGAGTGAGCAATCGTTTAGCTGTATCATGGAGAGTTACAGAGTTGTTGAGTGATTGTTGACACCAAGTAAGCAATCGTTCAGCTGTATCATGGAGATATTACAGAGTTGAGTAATTGTTAACACCGAGAGCAATCGTTCAGCTGTATCATGGAGAGATTAGAGTTGATGAGTGATTAACACCAAGTGAGCAATCGTTTAGCTGTATCATGGAGAGATTACAGAGTTGTTGAGTGATTATTGACACCAAGTAAGCAATCGTTCAGCTGTATCATGGAGAGATTACAGAGTTGAGTGATTGTTAACACCAAGTGAGCAATCATTTAGCTGTATCATGGAGAGATTACAGAGTTGAGTGATTGTTAACACCGAGTGAGCAATCGTTCAGCTGTATCATGGAGAGATTACAGAGTTGAGTGATTAACACCGAGTGAGCAATCGTTTAGCTGTATCATGGAGAGATTACAGAGTTGTTGAGTGATTGTTAACACCAAGTAAGCAAACATTCAGCTGTATCGTGGAGAGATTACAGAGTTGAGTGATTGTTAACACCAAGTGTGCAATCGTTCAGCTGTATCATGGAGAGATAACAGAGTTGAGTGATTGTTGACACCAAGTAAGCAATCGTTCAGCTGTATCATGGAGAGATTACAGAGTTGATGAGTGATTGTTGACACCAAATGAGCAATCGTTCAGCTGTATCATGGAGAGATTACAGAGTTGAGTGATTGTTAACACCAAGTGAGCAATCGTTCAGCTGTATCATGGAGAGATTACAAAGTTGAGTGATTAACACCAAGTGAGCAATCGTTTAGCTGTATCATGGAGAGATTAGAGTTGAGTGATTGTTAACACCAAGTGAGCAATCGTTCAGCTGTAACATGGAGAGATTACAGAGTTGAGTGATTAACACCAAGTGAGCAATCGTTCAGCTGTATCATGGAGAGATTACAGAGTTGTTGAGTGATTGTTGACACCAAGT
>NZ_CAHJWD020000431.1 GCF_903642095.1 Bathymodiolus brooksi thiotrophic gill symbiont
GGCTGTCGTGGTCGTGATCGTATATTAATTGGATTTACAAGTAGGTATGTTATTAAGACTAAGACTAAGAATCTTTATTCTCAAATAAACCATACATTACAATGGTATAGAGAAGTTACATATAAGAATACAACACAACACATACATGACAAATAAATAACAGATACACAAATACATATACATACAATATTTACATTACAACAGTAGGAGTTAAGTATTAGCCAAGAGAATATCTGATCTGTTGATTTTTCTTATTAATCTACATAACTTTTCTAGTTTTATTTTTTCAGAAGTACACATTATTTGTTTAAATTTTAATATATTTGGCCTTTGAGTAAGATATCTACTTATTAGTTGGGTTCGATTTTCAGTAAAAAAATGACATTCCATAATATAGTGGAATTCGTCACCAATAGATCTGCTATTACATTTTAAACACTGTCTATTTTCTCTGTCGATACCATTCCACCGTCCAGTTTCTATTGGTAATTTGTGGTTTGTGGTTCGAAATTTACATAGTGTATATATATCTTTGTCTTCCAAAATATTGAAATAATTTTCGAATTCAAAGTTGTCTTTAAATAATCTATAATTGATAGCTTTTGGTGAGTTTTGTATCAGAGAATGCCACTCCTGTGTAAACTGCTCATGGAGACGGTTCCTAATTAAAGCTAAAAGCAGGTCGGAATTTTGAAAGAATTGTTGAGACCAAATGTAGGAATAGCCTGTATCATCAAAAATGTGTTTAACATGTTTAATCCACGAAAAATCCAGATTTTCATCAATAAAAAGGTTATACAAAATTTTATAAGATAAATATGAGAGTTTTGTTTCTTTACCGGTTAACAGTCTTGCCCAATATGATATCATTCTTAATTTTACATCAATTTCAATAGGAAACAATCCAAGTTCACCATATATCATATAACTAGGTGTCGATGTTTTTAATTTCAATAACAGCTTGCAAAATCTAAGTTGTACTTTTTCAAGACATTGAATATTTTTACTAAAACCCCATATTTCTGAACCATATAGTAATATTGGTTTTACCATTTTGTTAAAAAGTTCAAGCTGGCATTCAATTGATAAGTTATGTGTTCTACCTCTTTTCAAAACTTCAAACATTGCTTTTGTAGCTTTTTCAGCTTGCTTTTTAATAGCTTTGTTAAAGTTTCCTGTCCTGTTAAACAATATTCCAAGATAATTAAATTCATTAACAATTTCTAATTCAGACCCGTTCAATGTAAATTTTAAATTGGTTGATTGTCTCCCCCTGGAAAAAACTATAACTTTAGTTTTATCAGTGTTTGCTTTTAATCTCCAAGTATTGCAATATTCACCGAATTTATTCAAAATATTTTGTAAATCATCGTGGGTTTCAGCCAGTAGGACAGTATCGTCAGCATATAAAAGTGCAAAAAGCTTTAAATAAATATTCAACTTATCTTCTATGCAGTTTGAAACTGTTTCTAAACCATTAAGACTTGCATTTTCAAAAAACATTTGTAGATCGTTTAGGAACATAGCAAATAGAAAAGGGGATAAATTTTCCCCTTGCCTCACTCCCATATCACAGTTAAAATAATCAGATTTACAATAATTATAGGTTATACATGATTTAACATCTGTGTACATATTTAGAATAATAGTATACATTTTGCCATTTATGTGATTCAATAGTAATTTGTACCATAATGCATCTCTCCATACCGTGTCAAAAGCCTTTTCGAAGTCGACAAAGGCACAAAACAGTTTTTTCTTTTTTCTTTTTAAGATCTCAAAAAACGAAAATAATGTGAAAAAACTGTCCGTCGTCGAGTAAGATTTTCGGAAGCCAAATTGGTTTTCGTTCATCAAGAGAGCTTCTTCCGAGAAACGACATAGTCTTTCATTTAATATAGCTGTGAATAATTTACCAAGGCAGCTAAGGATAGTAATCGGGCGGAAGTTTTTTGGATCAAGTGGATTGCCTTTATTTTTGTATATTGGTTTTATATTACCTACAAGCCAAATGTCGGGCATTACACCAGAGTTAAAAATTGCATTAAATATCTTCTCATAAGTAGGGAGAAACAGTTCTGATGTAGATTTTATATATTCGTTTACAACATAATCTTCTCCACAAGCTTTATTATTTTTTAACTTCTTAATACAGCGAAGTATTTCCTCTTGCGTTATACTGAAATTAATTTCTTCATTTAGGGGACCAATATTAACATTATCAAGGAGATCTGTATCAAAATTCTCTTGTTGTACAAGAAGTTCATCGGGAGCTTTATTCAGGTTTTTGAAAAACTTGAATAAGTCTCCCAAAGGGATGTTGGGTTGTTTTCTATCCCTATCCTTATTCAACAGTTTCCAGTATTCTTTTGGGTCTGATGTTTTTAGTTTTTTTATCTTCTTACGCATATCTGCACGATAAATTTTACTATGTTTGTCAAGCGTCTTTTTGTATCGTTTCTCGGCTTCAGCGACATCTTGTTTCAACGCTTCTGTTCGTTTTATTTTTAATTTCCGTTTTAGTTTACGATAATTTTGTCGAGCAACTTTACACTCATAATTAAACCAGGGTTTATCTCCCTTAGGTTTTTTATTACATGTATCAGGTCTGGTTTTATATTTGTGAGTTCCAAAGGTTGTTTTCGCACTGTCAATTAAAAGATTACAAAGTTCACTGACAAACGAATTGACTTTATCTTTATCTATATCATCGATTAATGTGTTCACAATTTCATTATATAATCCATTTAACTTTTCTTTATCTATATTATTATTGAAAGCCGTATGTTTCGACGCGTCCCATTTCTTAGCTCTATTATCGGCGAGAATATCATTACTATTATTACTAGTCGATTGATCATTCCCCGCGGCAAGTTTAAATTTGAGATTTGTAATAGTTGGAGAGTGAACATCAGAATACAAACGACAAAAATCTAGTACTTTAAAATTGTAAACAAATTGTAAAAAACTACATGTACAAATACAATAATCAACAACACTTGAGTTTTTACATGTTAATTTTCCTGATTCGGTTTTATCATCACCAATACGGCCATTTACAATAAATAAATTGTTTGCTTTACAAATGTCTAACAAATTGTTACCAGATCTGCTTTTAATTTTGTCCACATTTTTTCTATTTTTATCTATATTTAATTCATTAAGAGTAGCCAAATCATTTTGTAAAAATTCAGTAAAGTCTTCTTCATGTTCATTTATCTCAAAATCAATAAAGTCTGGTTCTTCTGCAGTTCTACTGTTAAAATCACCAAATAAAGAGATGTATTTATAATTTTGTGAAAAAGTTCGAATTTCATTTTCTATTTGATCAAAAGTATCTGGTTGAAAATAAGGTGAACCTTCTGGGGGAATATACACATTACCAAAAATGACGTCTTCGTTAAGGTTTACTAATTTTGATGAAACTTTGAACCATAAAACATACTTTGATTCTATATCTAACAATTCAATATAATTTTCTAACGATTCTTTATATGCTAATATCATTCCACCAGATTTTCTGCCAATTTTTTTTCTATTTTTCATTTTAAATATGTAACCTGGTAGTTCAATTGTATCCAAATCATCAGTTTTTGTTTCTTGTAAACATATAATATCCTGATTACATACAAGTTGACAAAATTCAGGATATTGCAGACGTAATTTAACACCACAACAGTTAAGACTTAAAATATTGAGATTACATGTATTTTCATAATGACAATTCCTACTAACATTACCTATATCTGTTACATCAGTATCTACAAGTAATGAAGAGTCATTGTTAACATTAGTGTCACTAATCTGATTAGTACTACTAGTATTTAATACATTAAACGATTTATTTACAACACAATCATTTTCAGACAATTCAAGGTCATCAATTTCAATATTATTAGGTATTTTATTAAAGTCAAAATAACTAGCATCACTATCATCAGTCCCAAAACAGTTTTCTCTTTGGCGTCCCTAATCCCGGTTTGGTGTTGATGAGCTAACACGTTGGCGCTTAGGTGGTCGTCGGCCTCCTGTGGTAGCTGGGGTCGCTAATACGTTTTCCGCGGGACGTGTCGGCTCAATGTCGTCCATTTGATCGTATTCATGCGGAGCAACATACAGTTCGTTGTCAATGTAGAGACGGTCCCGGACAAGTACAACATGTTTTCCCTGCCTTTTCGCTTCTTTCTGAATAGGATATAATTTCCTTCTGTTGTCTTCAATTTCTTTCGGAAATTGTTGTCTTATTCCATAAGGGGTGTTACGCAGTTGATACGCATTGTTCAATACATATTGCAAGTCACTGTGGTATAAAAACCGTGCTACTATAGGTCGCTTTCCCCTTGGTTTGTGGCTGAATCTGTGCACGTTCCCAAATTCGATACGATAATCGACTCCTATTTCTTTGTACAAAAAAGTTCTCAATAGTTCTTCTGTATTCCCGTCACGAACCTCATGTAAACCAGTAAAGATGAGGTTGTTCTTCATCGATCTACACTGTAAGTCGAGTATCGAACTTCTCAGATGATGAATGTTCTCCTGGCAGTCACATTGTGACCCTAAGCCATTATTACTATTATTTACGATATCAACTTTCTCAGAGAGCTTTTTAATGTCTGACTTATTCTTATTGCATTTTACGCTTAGTACTTCGTACTGGTCCTCAGTCTTTGCAACTGCGTTTTTGTTTTTCTCACAAACGGTTTTTAAATTATCAAACAAGTTTCCTACGCCCTGGATACCGCTTTCAACTTCCGTGATTTTACGTTGACTTTCCTTGATATCTTTCTCGGTCGACACTACCCGGCTAGTAAGTGAGGTTATAATATTTTTTATTTCGTCAAATTTTCCAACACATTTTTCAACACTTTGTAGTCTTTTGTCTATGCTAGAAACAAGATTTAATATCATGTTAAGAATAGAGGTTACGCTTGTATTTTCATCTGCTTCTTCAACAACTTTTCTACTTTGTTGTAGTAGCTTGCGGGTTTCACTGAGCGACATAACTATAACGGTACAACAATAGAGTAATGATGAATGATAATTGAATAAATCGAGTTCGAAGTTTAAAGTTCAAAGGTCAACTTCGCCAACGGCGTCAAGGATTCACTAAGTAATGGACATTTTCGGACTTAGTGAGTTGTAATCATAGGTGTTTGTGTATGTGTATATTTAGGTGCTGATATAAAAATATACTACAAAGTGCATATAATATAACATGTCTAAAACGACGAACCTATTACGTTTCCTTGCGAAATACGGTTCCTTGTGGAATATCAAAACTAATAGTCTCTCTCATTTTTTCCAAAAAACGGTTTGAATCGTCGAAAATTTAGAATTATTTCCTGAGCGAAAAGGACTCCGTCCATATTGGTCAAGGGCAGACAACCCGTAACTTGTGTATTGATTGCTAGATTCTGTTTTAATCCCTT
>NZ_CAHJWD020000432.1 GCF_903642095.1 Bathymodiolus brooksi thiotrophic gill symbiont
TCTTGTTATTAATGTGTCAATCAACATCTAAACTTATTTATATCTACATTAAAACAAAACATTTCTTCATGGAGATTATAATTTATACATTTAAACAAAGTGTTGCAAAAATTTTCGACGGCACGACCGTCTTCGTCAGTTGCAAAACATAAACTGCTTAGAGATACAAAAAAACAACAAGACGTCATAACATCTAATCGTGTTATTATGACGTCGTAAATTTTTTTTACTAAAAATAATCCTGAACATTATGAATAAATAAAATACACAAAGCTCAAGATCAAACTTTGTGTAATCTAAGACCTGTTAGACTAATTATTTTCTTTTGTTTATACCCTCTTGTTGAGTGTTACACATTTTAATAAACAGTGATTCACGGGTCTGTCTATATATTGTGTTATTTTTTCTTGAAATTTCTATTCCTGCGTATCTGAAATCGTCGATGGAATGGTCTTTTGAATTAAAATGTATTGAAACCGGCTTGTCATATTTTTTAAATGTTCTGATATCAGAAAGATGATTTTGTATCCGATCCTTTAACATTGTTTCTGTTTCACCAACATAAACTATGTGCTTACATTTTTTACAGTGCACCGCATAAACTACATTTGATGTTCTGCAGTTTATTTTCTTATTGATCTTAATAACTCTTCCGGATCTTGTTTTCAATTCTCCCCTAAAACTTTTTTCACAGATGACACATTTTCGTCCACATTTTCCTTGTAGTCTTGATTCTGGCAATGGGTTCTTCTTTAATACTTTTGCAGTCTTTTGGTGGACCATGATATCGGCAAGATTGTTATCCCTTCTAAATGAACAAAGAGGCTGATCCTTAAATATTTTTCTTAGTTGGGGTGATTTCTTTATTATCTTTTGGTGACTACTAAGAATTTTTCCGATGTCAGGTAAAGCACGACTATAGGTTAAAATCAGGGGAACTCTATCCATTTTTTTATTCTTGTGTTTCTTTCTGTATTTTAAAGTTTCCTTTCGATCGAGCTCATCCACTTTCAACAGTTGTTTTTCTATCAGATTAGAGTTGTATCCTCGTTGTGTTAATCTCTCTTTTATCTTACTTCTCTCCTTTTCATACTCCTCCTTATCATCACAAATTCGTTTAACTCTGACTCCCAAACCATACGGTATTGATTTTTTAACTGTCTTTGGATGGTCTGATCGTTTGTGGAGATACATATGTTTATCCGTTGGTTTTTCGTATAGTTTTGTTTTTAAAAACCCATTATCCAAAACAATTATGGTGTCCAAAAATTCAATTTGGTTTTTAGAAAATTTAAGTTCGATTTTTATTCTCGGGTGTATAGAATTTGCCAGATCATGGAATTTTTTCAATTTTTTTTCTCCGTGTAACCAGATGCCCCATATATCATCAACATACCGAAAATAAGTGTGAGGTTTGTCAGAAGATTGCTCAAGTAACTGTTGTTCCCATACACCTAAGTATGTACTAGCATAGTTCATACCCAAACGTGAGCCTATTGCTGTTCCTTCCACCTGTAGATAATGTTTTCCATTGAATGAAAAATTATTATTTTCAAGAACTAAACGTATCATAGAAAGGACATCTGTCGTTGGTATTGATGGATTTGGCCTGTTGTCCAATGCCTGTTTACATGCATCTAAGCCTTCTTTTTTGGGGACGCTTGGATATAAACCCTTTACATCCATGCAGAATAAAATTGAATCCCCCGGAAGTTTTTGCTCTATTGAATTCATTTTGTTTATAAAATCAGTGGTATCTTGTATGTAAGATGGCAACGTGCGGACATGTTGTTCAAGTTCTTTTTCTGCAAATTCTGCAATATTTTCGGTTGGATGGTTTATACCGCTTATTATTAATCTCAATGGAGCATTCTCTTTGTGCATCTTTGGATTGCCTTTTACAGAGCCTTGGCTAACATTTCGTGGGAGCATGTACTTTTTTATGTCATCTGTGATGTAATTTTTTTTCCTCAATTTGTTCACCGTTTTTTCAACCTTTTTCGTGATCTCTTCCGTTAAATCTTTCTCAACCTGCTTATAAGTTGAGGAATCTTGAAGTTCATTTTCAATTTTATGTACATAGTCTTCAGTGTTTATTACACATACACCAGAGCCTTTGTCACATGGTCTTATTACTATTGACTGATCAGAGAGTAAATCTTGCAAAGCTTCTTCTTCAGCCCTATTTAAGTTAATCCTGTATTTTTGCTTGACACCAGAAATGATATCATTTTTGACCAATTTTAAGTATAAGTCAAGCCCCTGATTTTAACCTATAGTCGTGCTTTACCTGACATCGGAAAAATTCTTAGTAGTCAA
>NZ_CAHJWD020000433.1 GCF_903642095.1 Bathymodiolus brooksi thiotrophic gill symbiont
ACACTTTCATAATTTGGCACAGCCCTCTGACGATCCAGATTTTGACACTCGATTCAAACAACAATGTCAACAGGATTACATCACTATAAAATCAATCTATGATAAAATTATTCCAAAAGTGGTTACCATGGATGAATTGAAAGAAGCAATCAAGGCAATTAATACTGGTAAATCCGAGGATATCTATGGTTTATCAATTGAAAATATAATATATGCAGGAGAGGAATTTCTACATCACCTACTAGACCTAATCAATAACATTATTGCACAAGATTCAATTCCAGAATTAGTTAAAGTTGGACTTTTGTCTCCGATATATAAAAACAAGGGAGAGAAAAATGACTCAAAGAATTATAGGGGAATAGTTGTATTGCCAATAATATGTAAACTACTAGAGCACATAGCAAGAACCAACTTCCGCACTATATTAACTGAGAAACAGTCTCCACTCCAACGAGGCTTTACTACAAACATCTCTCCATTAAATGCTGCCATCATAATCGAAGAGGTGTATAGGGAATATTCAGAAAAAAAAGCTCCATTTTACATAGCATTACTAGACGCTAAATCTGCGTTTGATGTAGTGGACATAGACATCTTAATGAGAAAATTACATCTGTTAGACATACAACCATCAACATGGAAAATTATTGATAATCTACATCATGACACAAGAACTTGCATTAAGTGGAAGCAACAAGTATCAGACTCGTTTGATTGCCAACAGGGGGTGAAACAGGGAGGATTATTAAGTGCTGAATTATACAAATTATACATTGAAGATCTACTTAAATCATACGAGAACTCAAAAATAGGGTGTCGAATTGGAACAATAACTATCAACGCTGTTGCATGTGCTGATGACATTGCTTTAGTTAGTGACAATCCACATGATCTACAAATTCTTGTTAATCAAGCTGTACAATATAGCATAACTCATCGATACAAGCTTCAACCTCAAAAAAGCGTAGTTATTGAAGTAAATAAAAAAGGAAGAAATCAACAAGACAAAAACCTGCCACTTAAGATCAATCAAGATGACATGCCTACAGTTGAAAAATCCGCACATCTTGGAATACTTAGATCTAAATCGAACCAAAAAACAGAAAATTCACAAATAGAGCAGAATATAACGAAGGCTAGACGAACAGCATATAGTCTTCTGTCAACTGGATTTTATGGAAAAAATGGGCTTGACCCAATTACTTCAATATCCTTGTACAAAACATATGTTCAACCAGTATTGATGTATGGACTAGAAATAGTTCAACCAAAGCAAACTAATCTAAAGAAACTAGAGGTATTCCAAAAAAACATACTTAAACAGATACTGTCTCTTCCTACTAATGCTCCAGACCCAGCAATATACATCATATCAGGCTTACTACCCCAGTGTTCTCCATTTTTGCTCAGTGATAGGTGGTTGTTTTTTGTTGCTGACTTTTATAGTGTGTTTTCATTTTTTCGCCGTTGCGCTTAAGTACGCGTAATCGCGACAAAAATAATACTTTATATTTCCAATTTT
>NZ_CAHJWD020000434.1 GCF_903642095.1 Bathymodiolus brooksi thiotrophic gill symbiont
TTTAGTTGTATTTTTGAAATGGGATCATGTGGACTCTAATTAATCTCTTATTAACCCTGGATAAGAGATCTATTGTATATATATATCTTTATTCTCATACAGCCAAATACAATGGTACAGAGAAAAATAACAACATAATAATAACATAACAAGACTTTTTACAAAATATACATAGGTTAAGGAACAACAGTGGGTAAGCCAGGAGTACAAAAGACCTTATTGATATGTTTGATAAATATACATAATTTTCGTAACAGCGATTGTTTTTTGGTAGATAGAAGTTCAAAGAATTTGACAACATTATGTCTTTTCATAAAATATTTTGGAAGAAGCTGCTTGCGTTTATCGTTTAAAGAGGAACACTCTAAAACATAGTGGTATTCATCGCCTAATTTCTGACAATTACATAAATTACAGTACCTGTTTTCTCTATCAATATTTCTCCATCTACCGGTTTCAATCGGTAGATAGTGATTTGTTGTCCTAAATCTACACAGTCTGATTGCATCACCTATATTTAAAATATTGAAATATTCCTCGAATTCGAATTTGGTTTTAAAAATCCTATAATTTAATGCTTTTGAAGAATCTGACAGAGATGTTTGCCAATTCTGTACAAACTGATCTATCAATCGCTGTTTCACAACACATTTTAACCATTCTTTATTATTAACATTTTCTGTTTCCCATATATATGTAAATCCACACTCATTTAGAATTGTTCTGATAAAATAAACCCAATTTAAATTAGTATCACCATTTTCATTCAAATTTCTAGAAAGCCTATAAAATACATTTGAAAATTTAGCCTGCTTACCACTTAAAAGTCTTGCCCAGTATGAAATTGTCCTTACTTTTATATCAATATCAATTGGATACCTGCCTAGCTCACCATAAACCATATAGTTTGGAGTAGAGGACTTTAAATTTAAAAGTATTTTGCAGAATTTCAAGTGAACTCGTTCTAGTACTTCATTTTTGCCAAATCCCCAGACCTCGCAACCATATAAGAGAATAGGTTTTATCATTTTATCAAAGAGATCTAGCTGGATTTTCACTGATAATTTATATAACCTTCCCATTTTAAGAACTTCGTACATTGCCTTAAGCGCTTTGTCAGAAAGATGCTTTTTAGTAACATCAAAATTACATGTTTTTGTAAAAATTACCCCTAAATAATTAAATTGTTTGACTAT
>NZ_CAHJWD020000435.1 GCF_903642095.1 Bathymodiolus brooksi thiotrophic gill symbiont
GCAGAAAAAAGTGGTCGCAACTGTTTTATTTCGGAATTACGGACATGGGTATAGTCTGTTTGGTGACTCTGAAAATAGGGAAAACAATTCCTAAAAAATCAACGGGTTATCAGATTTATTTTTTAATTATATTTATATTAAGGACTGATTAATACATATTATAGGTGAATTTTTCAAAAAAATTCATTAAAGAATAAAAAAGTTTGCCATAGGACTTAATTGTAAAATTCTGTCATTTTGTCATGTAACAAACATGGGAGTAAGTACTACTGAAATGAACAGCAACATGTGGTCAGTATTGACAAACAGCAAGTCAGCTGATTTCATCATTAGCATGTTATATCAGATGTTGACATACTAACCATACCAAATATGGACAATATTCAAATTAGATTCACACCTGTTCAGGTAAAAATCAATAATGATGATACATTATTACATAACTGATTGTGGAGCATTTAAAATACATGCAAACTACCCATCCCTTTATGTGTATAGAGGTTAATAAAAGATAACAAAATTACCTGAAAATGTTGTATATTCTGACCAGTACATATCAGTAGTTTCAACCCACACTGTCATGATTTGATTTTGATATTTGATTTTTGGTGTTTTAACGCCACTTTCAACAATATTTCAGCTATATCATGGCGACCAGTTTTAGTGGTGGAGGAAGCCGGAGTACCCGGAGAGAACCACCGACCATGGGCAAGCAACTGGTAAACTTTATCACTTGTGGTTGCGAGTCGAGTGCACCATTTTTGTAATTTACAAATTTAAAAAACCATTGAGCCACCCGGGCTCCCCACTGTCATGAAAAAAATGTTTATCTAATTTGCCTATAAGAAATTAACGTTGTATATGAATTGTTTAATTTTTGGAAGAAAACAAGTATCAAATAAGAATATTATTTAATTTATATATTTATATAAATTATACTTTCACGAAATTAGCATTTATTTTATTTTGGTATCATTTTTTAAGTGTTAATTTAAAATTTGTTATACATCAGCATGAGTGAATAACAAGGGACATTTCCATATAAGGGTCTCATGTGACCAGCAGTTATTAATTGTTTACAAACAAATATCATATGATCAAATTGTTTATCAATTATTCAAAACATCTTGAATCTTTAACCTAATATGACATTCCCATGTGACTGAAATTAGCATAACAACAGACAGGAAAGAACAGGTAATGCTGTTCATTATAATGGTAGCCTCCTTTACTTACAATCTGATAAAATTAGTATTGGGCCCTATGGAGATTTTTTTTATTATTTGAATTATTTCTTTGACAATTTTTTCTCAGATATGTATTAAATAATGTGTGCCTAAAATGTTAAAAAGAGCAATAGAAAGCAAATCCCTGATTTTTAAATAATTGTTTTCCCTATTTTCAGAGTCACCAAACAGACTATACATGTATATAATATTTTTATATTTGTGTGTAATATTGTTGTCA
>NZ_CAHJWD020000436.1 GCF_903642095.1 Bathymodiolus brooksi thiotrophic gill symbiont
TCAGCGGGTCCTACTCACGAATATAACAGAAATAATTACACTGACCAACTTTGATTCTCAACAGTCGAATGTCAGGATGGTTTAGTATTTTATTAAACCAAGTTTACTTTACGTATTTAACCAATTACTATATAATTGTCTTAAATGAAATTTACGCTAACCAGTTTATGAACACATAAACTGAACTGTCAGCGGGTCCTACTCACGAATATAACAGAAATAATTACACTGACCAACTTTGATTCTCAACAGTTGAATGTCAGGAAATTCCTATGTCCAACCTAACAAAACCTATTTAACAACAAAACCTAATTTAATAAAGCAAACTACAGGTGCGGGTGGGCATGGCATGGCATGTATTTATATGTAATATGAACGAAAGCTTAGAAAAAATGATAAATTTAGCACTGACCTGACTAGAAACACTAGCAGAAATGTCAGTGAAAGTCCGAAAATATTCCCTATAAACAAATAAATTTAGCACTGACCTGACTAGAAACACTAGCAGAAATGTCAGTGAAAGTCCGAAAATATTCCCTATAAACAAATAAATTTAGCACTGACCTGACTAGAAACACTAGCAGAAATGTCAGTGAAAGTCCGAAAATATCCCCTATAAATAAATAACAATCTCTGATTTCGATCTACAAGTTAATCACTTATAGAACGTAGAAAAATGAAATAATTAACTATCCTTACTAAAGTAAATTTAAACCGAACTCCACTAGAACACTAGCGAAAATGTCCGGTAAAAGAAAATACCAAATAAAATAATATTCCGTCAAAAGGAATATTCTGTTAACGAAAAAAATCTAAAATAATTTATCGTACAGTTCGCAAATAATCGTTACTTAACTAACCTATCAAAAGAAAAATCCTTTAAAAGAATAAATTTGTAACTCAATATCGTCTGCTTTGGGAACCCGTCTGCTTTGTTCAACCTTCAAATGAGAAAAGACCCAGAGCAGAAGACGCTGCTCCTATTTATACCCAAAAATCCTGCCGGGATAACTGCCGGTATGACGACATTTTACTCCCAACCAAATCCCGGCAATGCACTCGCCAGTGAAAATAAATCCCGGCAGCCATAAAATACAAAGTATTTACATAAACAAAATATTGTTTCATACTTAAAAATCAATACTCTATAATATTCATAAGTTTTCTTTCACACTTTAATAAACAGTTTCTTAGTTTGACTACACATTTTAATACAAATTCTTACGTCGACAATGACATTTGTATTTTCCCGCTAGGTAAGTTAGAAGAATGATGCATCATGGGATGCTTCACACATGACCTATATTTACCATAACAACAAGAACTGGTG
>NZ_CAHJWD020000437.1 GCF_903642095.1 Bathymodiolus brooksi thiotrophic gill symbiont
GCTGAAATTAAGCACTATCTCAGTAAAAAACTAAAAAACTAAAAGAGTATTGGAGTCCTGAGAAAATCGTAGGACGCTTAGAGTTGGATGAGGAAGTTAAGATCAGCACTGAACCCCCCTCTTTGTTTTGCAAAACAAAGCGGTAGGGGGTGTACTTTATAAATACCTTCGCCATCAGCACAAGAAGTATCGCAAACGCTATGGCAAGTATGATTACCGAGGTATCAACTAGGTCGAGTTGATATTGATAATCGCCCTAGTATTGTAGATGCTCGCACCCGTATTGGCGATTGGTAGGTTGATTTGGTTATCGGTAAAGGTCATAAAGATGGCTTTACCACCCTTGCTGAGCGTAAGAGCAGGCTTTATCTCGCCACTTATGGTGTGAATTCAAGTTTATTAAAATAATAATTTTTTGAAAAAATGGTGTTATAGCAATTCAGGTCTATATTCAAAGTGCATGGTGTCGTAGTGATACCACTTTCCGCCCCAAATAAAACCATATTTTTCAAAAGTATCAATAATGATTTGTGGAATTTTACTGGTATGCGGTGCAAGGATTCTGTGCTCATCTGTGCATTTACAATCCCACTCCCAGTAGCTAGATTTAGTAATATTAAGATCAATTGCAATACCAAAACTGTGCAGACTTAATCGATTGGTGCCTTTAACTTTACGCCATTTGTAGCTACCTCCAATATCCTGAATAAAGGGTTTAAGCTCTGGGTATTTATCTAATTCTTCGCCAATGGCTTTGATTTTACTTGCCACGCCGTTAATTTTAGTCACTTTAATTTTGCGTCCATCCGATTTTGGTGCCCAAACAATTTCAACAAGGTTTTTTTCAACTTCAGCTTGGGTGCTACCATACATGGTTTTGAAAAAATCTTGATTGGTGATTCTGCCTGGATCGAAACGAGGTTTTACTGGCGTTGTAATTTTGCCTTTTAGGTAAGGGTAGTGGAATTGGTTTTTGATGTCTGGATTGACGAGCAATTCATCAGCTGTTTTAGTTTTTTTGTCATCAAATAATAGGCGTTTACCGTCTTTAAAAAGAATGTGATTGTCAGAAAAATCCGCTATCACATTTGAGTAATTCCTTAATAATTTTCGTGCATTGTTTGGAAATTTCTTGTGTTGATTGATTACTTCAATGTCAATTAATTTAATTACCTCCACCTTTGTATCTAAGAAATTTCTGTCTATTAAAAATGTACCAACCCCATCTGCACTGCCAGAAAAATTGGTATTACCGCCAACGGTAAGCATATCGCCATTTTCTGCATCTAAAATTTGATAAATAATTTCTGTGTGGTGCGCTTTACCGTCTTTGGTTGATATATACAGTACCATATCCCCTTCTTGCGGTAGATATGCTTTGTTTTTCAATTGCTGATGACTAACTAATAATTTTTTAGCCGCTGCTTGTTCGCGCATGATTTCAACAGTCCAAGTATCGGCATAATATTCGTTAAAATACTCTCCAATAGTGCTAAAGGTTTGATCTAAAATAGTGCAAACAAATCCTTGACACCAATACGCCCAAGTTCCATCATGGTTGTTCATATAAGCCCTAACCCATGGGCCAATATTATTTTCCATCAACTCAGAGGCTCTATATTGCAAGTGTTTGGTGGCAAAATATTTCATTTTTTGGCGTAATGTTTTATTTGTGAAAGCCCGAACATCAAACGCTCTGGTCATTGGCGAAACTAGTGCCTTCCAAGTTGTATGATCTACTACACCTGTTGCAGGTAAATTAACAAATAATTGCACTTGTTTAAGGATTTTTTCGGTTGTTTTATCAAATTCTTTATCTGGTACAATCTTAATAAGATCGCTGATAAAATTCTCATTAAGTTGCCATAACATCAACCACTCTTCTATTTTGACAACCTCTGGTCCTTTATCGCCTATTTTGTAGTCCTTTTTCAGTGGTGCTATCTCTTCAAGATAATCTTTTTTTACTAATAATTGGTTGCTTGGCTGTGGTTGTTTTATTTTGTTAGCCACATATGAATTAGTGCAAGAAGTAAGAAAAACAGTGGTGTTTAAAACAAAAATAACAACAACATAACGAAGAAATTTTTTTTTGAATAGGATTTGCATAAGAAAATATTGAAAAAGTTAAGATATTTCAAAAATTATACCTATTCTTTGGAATAAAGCTCTCTTGTAAGCCAGATTGTGTAAACCCTCCCCAACTAAATTATTAGATTCCCACGCACCAACTGTAAGATTGCTATTTGAAATCATACCTTCCATACATTCTTTGTCTTAAACAGGGCGACGCTCACCCAACCCAGAGTTTATCAATAATTTTATAAATTAATTAGTATTTATTGGTTCATTGATTTTATATTTAATGCCCATAGTTTTCTTTTTACAGTTAACTATTTATTAGCCACATAATATAACAATAAAAATGACAATTTTTTAAGTTGTGTTTTGCCAGTAAGCAATTAGTCGGTATTTATTATGGTTTTCTTATATAATATTGAGAATCATTCTTATTAGTGTTTATCAATGTTATGTTAGTTGTTCGTAATCTTTTTATACAATATCAAGGTAATCAGGTTTTACAGGGCTTTGACCTTGAATTGGCACAGGGTGATATTTTTGCTTTATTGGGTGATAGTGGCAGTGGAAAATCTTCGGCATTGCATTTTATTGCAGGGTTGGATGAGGCACACAATGGCAGTGTGGTTTTGGATGGAAAGCTGCTTTCAGACAATGGACAGCATCAAACGCCGTCTGAAAGTCGGGGGGTGGGTATGGTGTTTCAGGATTATGCGTTGTTTCCACATATGAATGTTGAGAAAAATATTGCTTTTGGCATTGACCATCAGTCTAAGCGTGAGCAACAAATACGAGTGAAAGAATTACTATCTTTAGTTGATTTAACGGGTATTGAGAAAAAATACTCGCATCAATTATCTGGTGGTGAACAGCAACGAGTGGCTTTGGCTCGTGCGTTAGCACCTGAGCCAAAGTTATTGTTATTGGATGAATCTTTTTCTAGTTTGGATCAAAAACATCGGGAAACTTTAGCTAAGCAGGTGAGGGATGTTTTAAAAAAAACCAACACCACTACTATTTTGGTAACGCATGATAAGGCTGAAGCAGTGGCATTTTCAGACCGATATGGCACTATTGAAAATCAAAAATTACAGGAGAAAAAATGATAAAAATATTAATATTTTCATTGTTAGTAACGAGCAGTATTACTGCAATTGCAGCGATTAGCGATTCGGTTACTGTGTATAGTTCTAGAAAAGAACATTTAATTAAGCCGTTATTTGACGCTTTTACAAAAGACACAGGTATTAAGGTAAGTTATTTAACAGGTAAAGGCGGCGCATTGATTGAGCGTTTAAAGCTGGAAGGTAAAAATACCAAGGCTGATATGTTTATGACGGTAGATGCGGGCAATCTTTGGTATGCAGGCTCGCAGGGGGTGTTTCAAAAAGTCAAAACAAAGACATTGGAAAACAATATTCCCGCCCATTTAAGAGACCCTGAAGGCTTGTGGACAGGCTTGTCGGTGCGTGCTAGAACTATTGTTTATAACACCAAACAAGTCAATCCAAAGGATTTATCTACTTATGCGAATTTAGCATTACCACAATGGGAAGGGCGTTTGTGCCTAAGAACCAGTAAAAAAATCTATACCAAGTCTTTAGTGGCATCGCTAATTTATCACCATGGAGAGAGCAAAGCAGGCGATATTGTCAGTGGTTGGGTGAATAATTTAGCAGCCACACCCAATGCCAAAGATTCACATGTAATGAATGCAATTTTATCTGGGCAATGTGATGTGGGCTTGGTTAATACTTATTATTATGGGCGTTTAGTGGAAAAAAAGCCTAACTTGCCATTGAAATTATTCTGGGCTAATCAAAATACCACAGGCGTGCATGTAAATATATCGGGTGCTGGTGTAACTAAGTATGCAAAAAATCCAAAGGCAGCTACTAGATTGTTAGAATGGCTATCTAGCACCAAAGCACAGGCAATTTATGGTGCATTAAATCAAGAATACCCTGCCAATCAAAGCGTTGCATTAAGCAGTGTAGTATCCGCATGGGGTGCGTTTAAGCAAGATAAAATGAATTTATCACAAGCAGGTATCTTGCAAGCCACAGCAGTTAAATTAATGCAGAAAAAAGGTTATCGCTAGATCGTAAATATGCACAGATGTTTAAATACAAAAATCTGGATAAGCGCATTGGCATTGCTAGTAGCACTACCTATTTTTGTGGTGGCTTTTTCTTGGGTTTTGCCCGAACACGAGTTGTGGGTGCATTTTTCTGAGAACTTATTACCAAGTTTAATTTACTCTACTGTTATTTTGTTAGTCGGTGTTGGCATTGGCGTAACCTTACTTGGCACAGTATTGGCATATTTGGTGGTAATGGTAGAATTCCCTGGTAGAAAATGGCTAGAATGGGCGTTGTTTTTGCCATTTGCCATTCCTGCGTATGTGTTGGCTTTTGTGTATTTAGGCGTGTTTGATTATTCGGGCTATGCACAGGTATGGATGCGAGAGACATTAGACATACCGGGGTTTGATATTCGTTCAGGTTCGTGGGCAATTATTTTGACCTTTGTGTTGGTTTTTTATCCTTATGTTTATATGATGGCGCGTGCCTCATTTAAACGCCAAAAAATTAGTATGATTGAGGTGGGTAGATTATTAGGTGCAAGTCCAATCCGTGTTTTTTTTAAAATATCCTTACCACTAGCTCGCCCAGCAGTGGCAGCAGGTTTACTGGTAACGCTAATGGAAACGCTAGCTGATTTTGGCGTGGTAAGTTTGTTTAACTATGATACTTTTACCACGGCAATTTATTCTGCTTGGGGGGATTTTCGTTCTATTGAAGTAGCAGCACAACTTGCGTCATTATTGGTATTGGTGGCATTTTTCTTAATTTATTTTGAGAAAAAAGCCCGCGGTCAGGCTAAGTATTATTCTGCCGATGTGAGTAACAAAAAACCCTACCAAGCACGGGGTGCCGTTGGTTGGTTAATTACTTTATTTGTTTTTGGTGTATTTATGCTTTCATTTGCCATGCCAATGTTGCAATTGCTTATTTGGGGCTGGAGTTCTATCGCATTAGAATGGAGCACTAAGTATCTTGATTTGATTTCATCAACGGCTATTTTAACCTTAAGTGCGGTAATTGCCACCCTTGTGATTGCGACAATATTGGCACTTCCTAATCACTGTAAACAAGGCAGTATTTGGTTAAAAAGTGTGATTCAATTGGCGACTTTGGGTTATGCCTTACCCGGGTCAGTGATGGCAGTGGGTTTGCTTTACGGTATCAATCAAATTTCTGTGATTAATATATTTTTTGGTGGCGAATCGATTAATCATATTGTTTTTGGCTCAATTGTGTTGTTGTTGTTTGCTTATGTATCGCGTTTTATGACGATTGCTTACAGTTCTATTGAGGCATCTGCACAGCAAATTAAACCCGTATTTACGCAAAGCGCCCGTTTACTAGGCGCATCCCGTCTAAAACTTGTTATGCAAGTATATTTACCAATGATAACACCGGGAATTTTAGCAGGTGGATTACTGGTGGCAGTTGATTTGATGAAAGAGTTACCCGCCACCTATTTGTTACGCCCCTTTGGCTGGGATACGCTCGCCATCCAAGTCTATGAACTTAGTGCAGAAGGGTTGTTTGAACGCGCTGCTGTGCCAGCATTGATTATGGTATTGTTTGGCTCAATGCTAATGCTAATTTTTCAAGTGTTAGATAGACGCTCTTCAAAGAACGCCTAACTTAACATACAATAAAGCCCTATTTGGCTGGACAATGCCTACTAGGTATGTAAATGGGCAGTAAAGAAATTAGGCATTAAAGTTAAAGAAGTATTGCTATTTTCCACTGGAATGATTGGATAAACTTTGCCAATGTAGTATTTTTTTTAGGCAATATTGTCATACTTTCCACCCAACTATCAGCCAAAAAATTGCCAAGTAGCATAAGCGATTTTTACTACAGATTTAGTTGAAAAAATCTGTTCCAAGTAATTTGAAATAAAGGATAAAACCATCAGAATTATTAGCATTAAATCACATCATAGGCAATTGAATTTTTGCAGTCGCTCGAAACACAGGAACGACAA
>NZ_CAHJWD020000438.1 GCF_903642095.1 Bathymodiolus brooksi thiotrophic gill symbiont
AGCTTTGTGAATTTCCAATGTGTCTTTGTTTAAATTTCGTCCTTATTGATGACTATGCCTTTGTTTACCTGTTTTTATTGATCCAGAACGGTTATGCATACCGATTTTCTGATATATCAATTTGCCAGAAATATCATACGGAGTGGACTTTGTAATATAATATTACATGCAGAAATAGAATATAAAAGAAACAATGATTTATTTTATTCTCTAAATGTTTATAAAAAGCGTGTAATATACCATTTTGTTAACATCATTAAGACATTAACATCAAGATCGGGATAAATTACATCAATATAACTATTGAACTGACCTTAATCCACAGTTGTGATATAATACAAACAAGATGACATTTACCTAACATTTAATGTGCTAATGTCAATAAACGATAGAGAATACTGAAGTGGTAGCACAAAATGGACAATCCATAGAAATTGGCAACGCATGTCACACAAGACAAAGAATAAAAACCAAACAAAAACAAGCAAAAAACGAACACAATGTGCGTTGGACACCACTATCCGCAAGCAAACACAAATAACGTTAATAAGACATGAGCCCTCTTACAAACAACTGGAGGTAAAGAACGAACCAACCATCGTTTGTATGCGGAAATCACAACACGGAACCCAAAACGTAAAGACACATAATAGGAGAACACAAAACACTAAAAAGATGAGCAACACGGATCTTAATGACCGGTAAATCTTTTGTAAAAGCACTACACCTATGAATTCAAAGCGTATTTATTAATATTGATAGCAATTTAACTGCTTTATTCAATCAAATTAAGACCAATTTGAAGAAATGTTAGAGAATACCGAAAAGCCAATCAAATATTCGAAATTAATTTCGTAAACCACGAAATTTTGCTTAAAATAAAAACTGGATATATACAAACAGATGAGGGTGGGGTCAACACGCAATACAAAAGCAATAAAAAACAAAAGATGGGAACATATGCGGTTAATATTTATGGATGGCTAATGTGTAAGCTTACTGTACCGCAACGAACAATAGAAAGTAAAACGAACATGCAATACATATTCAAGATCATTTGTATATTGCAAAGTCTATATACAGGTAGGAAGATTTTGAAGGGGTAACCAAGGAATAATATATCGATTTTCTATATTTAAATGAATGCTCTAAGACGATGGTTGTATCGTGGCACATTATCGTGTGCGATGTGTTTCATAATAGCGTTGACGCTGTATAATAGGACAAATCATGTCAATGTTAAATATCATAAATCTCCAGTGTGGAATTGTCACAGTGAGGATAAACACAGCATTAGTATTGGTATACTGATTCCTTCTACCACTAAATACATAAATATGTGTTCAATTGTATTTATTGTTCCGTTTTATCTTATCACTTAATATTTCAGTATTTATCAATTGAGCTTGGTACATAAATATTGTAACTGTAAATGAAAGAATATATATAATGGTAGTTATGCAGTTGTCAGTTTCTATTGATTGTCCATTCTTGATAGCCACTTTCTCTAGCATTTATACAAACCTATTACATGATTAAGGATGTACATATATACGTCAAGAATTGTTTTCTTTCAACACACATTTTATTGAAATCACCAGTTGTTGCAGTAATATAAGGGGGGAAGGGTAGCTTAACTTAGAGGCCGCTGTTAGCTACATAGCTTATTTGTCCGAGTGGAGAAAATAAGGCACACCATACTTATTGTTTACAAGTAAAGAAGATCATACATATGTAACAGGAGAAATATATCAAAGGGTAATTGCAATCCGTAAATCGAAGA
>NZ_CAHJWD020000439.1 GCF_903642095.1 Bathymodiolus brooksi thiotrophic gill symbiont
CTATTGATAGAAACATGTCTGTCATGTGCCTATGGGGGCGATACACGATTCAGGGTGATCCGCAAAATTTTAATATGTACTGTCAGGCGAATTCTGGATCAACCGAACTTGGCAACCACAATACTAGTATAAACATTTTATTCCGGTATTGTAAGTACATGATAAGTATAAGTATATTAAAGAGGCATTAGCTACGATTTTGACCAAAAAAATTATATGTTTTGGAAATTGGTAAATAGCTTTAAAATGATGAAATAAAGGTAAATATTTCACATTAAACAGCTTATCGTACCACTTTTCGCCTTTTGAGAACGAAAATTACCATCGATTTATTATTTCCTTGCAAGCAAATAATTTGACCTCGCTTTCTCCGTATGCAACTGACCTTACTAGTGACAGGTAAAAACGAATAATTTGTATTTTGTCGCTTATTAACTGCAAACTTGCATGGTTCTTTGTCCGTAATTAACGCCGACTAAAAGCAGATTCACAGAAAATAAGAAATAAGTGCATTGTTGTACTGATTTAATGACGATTCGGCAAACTCCGTAAACAATGCCGATAATTAATAAGATGGCGTCCATTTCTTGATCGATCTCAAAACACGAGCAGTTGCACCTTTTTTCCCCGATGCGCGTACATTTCATAACATTTATAAGTTACAGAAACACGTTTTATTAAGGCATCAATCATATCTGATAGTTTTTATGGGTAACAAAAATTTACGATTTTGGCAGATAATGCCCCTTTAAAATAAAGTGCTGTACAAAATAAATGTGCAAGTAAAAACAACTTGATTAATTTAATCAAGTAAGTGAGTCTTGAAGGATTCAAGACTCTTGGCAGTGGCAGTGTCAGTGGGCAGAGCGTTCCAATCCCTGATGGTTCTTGGGTAGAATGACTCCTTCCTTATAATGGTGTTACATGATGGTATCTGAAAGGAGTGTTGGCCCATGTTTCGACTCAGTCGTGATGGTTGTACGAGTCTGTCAGTGGCATCAATTTTAACTAGACCATTTACGATCTTGTACATTAAGACTAGTCTAGCCCTCTGCCTTCTTTCCTCCAATGTAGGCCATTTTAGTTCTTCTAGCATGCTAGTGACTGATGAAGTGTTGTGGTACCTGTTCACTACATACCTTGCCGCCCTACGCTGGACCATTTCGATACGGTTTTTGTCCTCTTTAAGGTATGGATCCCAGGTGGTGCATGCATATTCCAATGTTGGTCTAACCAATGACTTGTAAGCCTTCTCTTTTGTTTGCATTTCTGATATTTAGGTTTCGTTTTAAGAAGCTCATGGTGTTGTTTGCTTTCTTGCAGATGTTTGATACGGATGCGTAGCATTATTCCGACAGCCCATAACTCCGACAGCCCATTACTCCGACAACCCATTACTCCGACAGCCCATTACTCCGACGGCCCATTTTTCCGACAATGCAAAATAGAACTCAATCCACAAATCCATGGTTTAACCAGGTGTATCCAACAGGATGTTCCGTCGGTCAGGCTAATCTTGACGGACCATGGCCTAGACAGAATGTTCTGGAAAGGAAAAGGAGCTTTTATCCTAGGCTGTACATCCCCGTTCAAGGCAATTATGATCGACCGACCTGGTATGGGGAAAGTTAAAAATTGAAGAAAAAGTTGTGCACATTGCACAAAGGAACCAGAAAAGAGGAGTGAAGGAAAAAAGTGTAAACCGGGAGAAGCACGAGAAAGACAAAATGACGGAAGATAGCAATACGCATGGAAGCGAGGAGAGTTAAGAATTGAAGAAGGACGTATATAGTAGAAAAGGAGAGAAAGGGAGCACAATGTACATGCAGAAGAATGGAAAAAGCTCCGAAGATAGGTAGACAGTTCCCTTGTTCAGGTCAATAAATACATCGATCACTTCTGTTGAAGCACGATTGGCAACCAACATATGCGGCTAATAGAACGCCTTCCATATGCATTATGCCGCTTCCACACACGTTCATTTATTCTGCATTCCGACGTACGTTTCATGATGCGAATTGAATGCGCATCCAACATGGTTAATGCCTTCACACGTACGTCAAAACGTTTGCGATTTCCATTATTTACGTGAAAATATTTACATTTTCTCTACATGCAAAAAATAGTATTATTACAGTCGTAACTTATGCCAACTGAAAACTCCTTGTCATAGGTGTGAAGCTCTTAGAGCATGCGATGCGCATTTAATGGGCATTAAATGTACATGTGAAGGAGGCATTCATCGGTTTACAATGTATCTAAAACGTATTAGAAAACGCAATACGGTTGAACAGCATCAGGTAGTGTCTCTCCGGTCACAAATTGTGGGAGTTTAGACGTGATACTCCCGACAACAACCGAATTTTGCTTAAAATTAAATCTTTATTATTTAATTTTAGCCCCCCTCCTGGAGTTTATGGAAATTTTTTATTGTATTAATCATAATGTACGGTAATGGCATTTTTTTTCTCCAGATCCAGGATCAAACTAGACTAGCTCACTCACAATGGCTCTGTATCCTAAATGCAACCGTTAATGTCAGAACAAACCTTTATAATTATTTCATGCACATCTACATATGGTGTACTCCTTTGTGTAAAGTTTAATAAAAAAAATACTTTGGACGGTTTTGAAGGGTTACAAGGTTTATGGACGGGCGGGGGCGGGGGCTGGGATTTTCGTCCGGACAGATTTTTTTTTCGGTAAAAATCAGGGCAAGAAATTAAAAAAAAAATCTCCCCCCCCCCCCTCCAATAATTTTTGTGTCGTCTCGCGTAACGGTGGCGGTGTAAACTTTTCATGATTAAATCCAAAATGTAGAAGTGTTAGACCATCCGAAATTGGTACTGATATTTCTCATGTCGTCATGATGTAAGGAATCTGCTAGCACCATGACATTTGACTTTGACCCCATATTTACCCTTTTGTTTAATACAGAAACAATCCGCCCAATGAGTATAAAGATTAAAGTCAGTCTTCCGTTAGGTATAGAAGAAAAACAACAGATTTTAAGATAATTATACTACTTTTGACCATTTTTGACGGAATAATGGGTTGTCGGAGAAATGGGCTGTCGGAGCAATGGGCTGTCGGAATAATGGGCCGTCGGAGCAATGGGCTGTCGGAATAATGGGCTGTCGGAATAATGACCTGACCCCCATCTACCTACGGTAAGAATAGTTTTAAATATGCAGC
>NZ_CAHJWD020000440.1 GCF_903642095.1 Bathymodiolus brooksi thiotrophic gill symbiont
AATTTTAAAAATAAAGATATTAATAATTCACAAATCTTAATTGATGATGCGTCAGCAGAACTATCAAATATATTTATTTCAGCCGCCTCAATTTCACTCAAACGGGGTACAAAGAGTAAAAAAAGTTGCAAAGATAAGAAATGGCATGATACAGATCTTAAGTCACTTAGGAGGAAGTTAATAAATTACGGGAAAGTCTACAGTAAATTCCCACATGATCCTTTAGTACGAGGGCATTATTTCAAACTTGACAAGCAATATTCCAGACTGAGGAAGTTCAAATACAGGGAGTACAAGAACTCTCTGATTGATCAGCTTCAGTCTCTTCATGACGATAACCCAAAATTGTATTGGAATATTATTAACGAACTCAAAAACAAAAAAAATAACGATTATAGTTCTGCTGTAGCACCATCCAAGTGGTTGTCCCATTTCCAATCCCTTGGAGAACTTAAAGAATCATATAAAGTAAGACTATCTCAGTTGGAGAGAAGACTTGATGACCTTGAAAAGATACCATGTTATAATGATTTAGATAATGTTATTTCCCAAAAAGAGATCACCTCAGCAATATCAAAGCTGAAAAACAAGAAGGCCCCAGGTCTTGATAATATTTCCAATACCATGATAAAACAGAGCCAAACAGTACTATTGCCATGTCTCTCAAAATTATTTAATTCCTGTCTGTCTCATGGCAAATATCCACACTCATGGGCTGAAGGTTATATCTCTGTAATACATAAATCTGGTGATGCCGCAGATCCCAACAATTACCGAGGTATTACTATTACCAGCTCAGTTGGCAAAGTTTTCAACAGTATTTTAAATGAAAGACTAGATTCCTTCTTAAAGCAAAATAATATTATTGATGACTGTCAAATAGGTTTCACTAGAAAAGCTAGAACATCTGATCATATGTTTATTTTAAAATGTATAATTGACCAGTATTGTAAAACTAAAGATGGAAGGGTGTTTGCCTGCTTTGTCGACTTTCAAAAAGCATTTGATAAAGTTATACATACAGGAATTAAACTCAAGTTATTAGAAATAGGGGTTAGTTCAAGATTTTATAATATCATAAAAAACATGTACAGTTATAGTACATCTTGTGTCAAGATAAACGATAAATTAACAGAATTTTTCGCCACCAAACTGGGAGTAAAACAAGGGGACAACCTGAGCCCTAACTTATTTAAAATATTTATTAATGATCTTCCCAGTTATCTCAGTAACACAAAAGACCCAGTCATTTTAGATAATTCCCCAATCCATTGTTTGATGTATGCTGATGACATTGTCTTATTATCCAAATCAGCAGAAGGAATGCAAGAAAAATTAGACAAACTTTCTGCATTTTGTACTGATTGGTGTCTTGATATCAATATTAAAAAAACCAAAATTTTGATTTTTAACAAGGCGGGCAGACATCTTTCACATAAGTTTGTATTTCAGAATAATAATTTAGAATGTGTATCTCGTTATAAATATTTAGGAATATGGTTTAACAACTCTGGCTCCTTCAACTTTGCTCAAAATGAACTTTATCAGAAAGCCTTAAAGGCCCTTTTTAAATTGAAGAGTGATTTTCTAGTCCACAATCCTGAAGTTAAAACCTCAATTCACGTTTTTGATCACACTATTAAGCCGATTCTGTTATATGGCTGTGAAATTTGGGGTTATTTTAACCCGTTTACCTCACGGTTTAGAAATGGAAATATTCCAATAGACCAAATTTTTTCTAAACTACATTGTGAAAAGTTACACTTGAAGTTCTGTAAATTTCTTTTGGGAGTGCATAAAAAAAGCACCAATCTTGCAGTACAGTCAGAACTAGGCCGGTTCCCTCTTCATTTCGATATATTAAAGCAAATTTTAAGATTTTGGCATAGACTTGAAAATCTGGATTCATCTTTCCCACTTCTTAAAGCTGCATATAAATGTACTAAAAATTTATATGAAGGCAAGCAACCATCATGGTATGGCTCTGTAAAACATATTTTGCAAAATATGCCAAGCTTAACTAATTTCTTGACAGACAAAACATCAACCTTTAAATATAAATGCAATAAAATTGTAAAACAACACTATTTGGAATTGTGGACAAAACAAGCCCATTCACTTAGAGAGGGAAAATTAAGAACTTATTTAAAAATAAAAACCAATTTTGGATATGAAAATTATTTGTCAATCATTAAAAATTTTGAGCAGAGAAGAAGGTTGTCCAAATTAAGAATATCAGCTCACAAATTACAAATAGAAATAGGAAGATACCAGGGTACTCTCCGGGAAAACCGCATCTGTTGCAGGTGCACTTCGGGTCAGGTAGAAGATGAGATCCATTATTTACTTCATTGTACTTGCCATGCAAACCATAGGGAAATTTTTACTACATATTTGACATCTGAGTGTCAAAATTTTCAAAATTTAGATGACAAATGTAAACTCATATGGATCTTAAATAATGAAGACCCAACTATACTCAGATATCTTTGTCAATATCTTTTATCAACAACTATTTGATTAAATGGAATTGGAGATCTGCAAACTGGATGACCTGCATTGAGCATGAGAAAGAAAATATTCTTTTTGGCATCGTCCCTTGATGCTCACTGCTGGTTATCCAAAAGCTCTGATCCCTTTCCATGTTCCAAACAATATTCCTTCCACATCAACATGGCCGGTCTGCACTAGACACAAGTAGGACTTTATTCCTTTTAGCATCGACTCAAGGTGTCTCTTGCAGATTGGTGATGAATCACCTGATATATATGTATATGTTCTCTCTCATCACCCCCCCCCCTCATATATATGTGAGTAAGTGTATGTACGTTTATGTGCATATATCTCTTTTCCTGCCCGAGTGTGCCTGCATCACAATTATTGATATTTCACCGCGAATATTTAGTTTGATGTATTGTTGTTGTGTATCAATCATAATTGTTATTTGTATTGTTGTTGTGTATCAATCATAATTGTTATTTGTATATGCCCTCCTGGGGCCCTGATTTGGTTAATAAACTTATTTTAATTTCTATTTCTATAAGGAAAAATTGCATACGAATGGTTTTTTGTCTATTTTGCAAGAAGAATTTCTACCCTGCCCTGTTCACCCTGCTTTATTTCATAATTTTGGTTGTTGCTACATCATTCTGATGGGGCACAAAAAAATCAAGATAAAAATGAACAATTCAATATAGCTTACGATCAATGGTAATCTTAAGATTTTTTTGTGAAAATAGCCCATGAATCATTGCTGCATTAGGTGCGGATCCAGCAGTTTTGAAAACGGGGTGCCAGGCTCTTGTTTGCCAATTTTTACCCAATTTATACACGAATTTTACTAAATTGTCGAACACCCCCTTGATCCGGCAGTGTGCATTAATATGCACCCATTCCTAATGTGATCAGGGTCGTGTATTTTGATCACCTATTAGAACCTTTAAAATGTGTATTGCATCTGCTATTCTAGTCACGGGT
>NZ_CAHJWD020000441.1 GCF_903642095.1 Bathymodiolus brooksi thiotrophic gill symbiont
TAATACCATCCTGTCACAACATTTAATACCATCCTGTCACAACATTTAATACCATCCTGTCACAACATTTAATACCATCCTGTCACAACATTTAATACCATCCTGTCACAAGATTTAATACCATCCTGTCACAACATTTAAAACCATCCTGTCACAACATTTAATACCATCCTGTCACAACATTTAATACCATCCTGTCACAACATTTAATACCATCCTGTCACAACATTTAATACCATCCTGTCACAACATTAAAAACCATCCTGTCACAACATTTGATACCATTCTGTCACAACATTTAATACCATCCTGTCACAACATTTAATACCATCCTGTCACAACATTTAAAACCATCCTGTCACAACATTTAATACCATCCTGTCACAACATTTAATATGATCCTGTCACATTTAAAACCATCCTGTCACAACATTTAAAACAATCCTGTCACAACATTTAAAACCATCCTGTCACAATATTTAAAACCATCCTGTCACACCATTTAATACCATACTATTACAACATTTAATACCAATATGTCACAACATTTAATACTATCCTGTCACAACATTTAATACCATCCTGTCACAACATATAAAACCATCCTGTCACAACATTTAAAACCATCCTGTCACAACCTTTAATACCATCCTGTCACAACATTTAATACCACCCTGTCACAACATTTACTACCATCCTGTCACAACATTTAAAACCATCCTGTCACAACATTTAAAACCATCCTGTTACAACATTTAATACCATCCTGTCACAACATTTAAAACCATCATGTCACAACATTTAAATCCATCCTGTCACAACATTTAATACCATCCTGTCACAACATTAAATACCACCCTGTCACAACATTTAATACCATCCTGTCACAACATTTAAAACCATCCTGTCACAACATTTAAAACCATCCTGTCACAACATTTAATACCATCCTGTCACAACATTTAATACCATCCTGTCACA
>NZ_CAHJWD020000442.1 GCF_903642095.1 Bathymodiolus brooksi thiotrophic gill symbiont
TTGGTAATACGATCATTGCCCAATATACCTGCATCATTACTAATAGCCACAGTATGCGTCCCTACTGGTGCACCTGTTATTGTTGTGTCAATGGTTACTTCTGAGGCCTCGCCTGAGTCGTTCACTATATGTCCTAACAAAGTACCTGACAACTTAACTTGTATGGTGTATTTTGTGTTACTGTTTAGTCCAGAAGTCCAATCACTATTATTTGCTAATGTCCAATTGCCAGCGTTGTCTATGCTTATTGCATTGATTAAAGTGCTACTAACCGTATGCACCACACTATTTGTTGAGAAAAACTTGATTTCTGAAATAGATAGATTAGTAACATTACTTAGATTTACAATCTTCCCTGTGATTGTAGCAGTAGACAATTCACTGGTATTAATATAACCATCAGTAACACTAACATTGGCACCAGACCAAGCAACGGTTGTGCTTAAACTGGCAGCACTGAATGCCCAAGTGCCACTGTCGTTAATACCTGCAAAATTATTGCCTGCAACATCTGTTAATACGCCAGAAGCTATCTCTATATAGTAAGATTTACCAGACTCTAAATTGGTGCTTGGGTTAATGGTTAAGGTTCTATTATCCGTGCCACCAATGGTTATATTGGCACTTTGAATGTCCAGTGTTTCAAATATTACAGTGCCACCACTTTCTTTAATGACAATATTACCCGTTCCTCTGGTAATGGTTTCATTAAATGTTGCCACAAGATTACTACTTGGCGCCATATGACCTAAGGTTTCTAATGTGATTGTAGGGGCGGCTGTATCTACTGTAATAGCCAAAACAGCAGAAACATCACTGACATTACCTGCTGCATCAGTTGCCTGTGCAGTAATCTTGTGTAATGAACCAGCCGACAAGTCTATATCCAAAGTAAAGTTACCACCGCTATTCGCAGTTACTGTGCCCAATGAAGTAGTGCCATTAAATAACTCTACCGTGGCATTTGCTTCCGCTGTTCCAGAAATGGTTAAACCACTTGTTTCCTTAGTAAGGTTATCGCTATTACTGCTACCGCTATCATCTTCATCAGCCAAGTCCAAGCTTATTGGTGCAGTTGGACTTGAAGTATCAATGGTTACTGTGGCAGTTGAAGCCGTAGAGACATTACCTGCAATATCAACCGTATAAACTCTGTATACGCCATCCTCTAAATCAGTTGCCGCCAAATCAGTTGCCGTATTTGCCGTTGCAATGGTAACTTTGTTTACTTTATTTGCTAATGCCAAAGTGTCAAGCATAGCTTGAGTAGTGCCAACATTAACGACTACCGAACTGTGAACCAAGTATGCTGTGCCAGTTTCAGAACTTTGCACAGATACATTGCCTGTATTTTTAGTGTCCGTTGTCGTGTTGAGTGTTACCAGTGGGTTACCAGTGTCTAAGGTGTAATTATTATCACTT
>NZ_CAHJWD020000443.1 GCF_903642095.1 Bathymodiolus brooksi thiotrophic gill symbiont
CTGTCTTAGGCCCCTTGTTATTTCTGTTGTATATTAATGATATTGCAGACAATACTCAAAGCTTCTCAAGGCTGTTTGCTGATGATACATCATTATTATATTCTTCTAATAATATAAATGAAATTGAAGTTATAGTTAATTCAGACTTATCTAAAATTTATAACTGGTCAAAAGAATGGCTCGTTGACTTTAACCCAAAGAAAACAGAATGTATTATATTTTCTACTAACCAAGCAGCCAATAAGCCTTGTATTGTCTTCAATAATGAGAATGTAAAATTTGTAGAAAACCACAAACATTTAGGTGTCACCTTTTCCCACAATTGTAAATGGCATTGTCATATTGAAAATATACTAAAAAGCACGTCTAGTCAACTATCAATGTTACGAAAATTTAAATTTTCTTTAAGCAGACACAACCTGGAAGCAATTTATTTTACATATATTTTGCCCCTTTTAGAATATGCTTGTGAATTATGGGATGGGTGTACTCAGCAAGAATATAATAAAATTGAACAAATTCAGCATGAAGCTGCCAGAATTATAACTGGATTACCCAAATTTTCTAGTTTGGAATCGCTTTATTTCGAAACTGGATGGGAACCACTTCACTCTCGTCGAAGAAGAAGAAAATTAAATATGTTTTACAAAATTCGAAATAACAATGCACCTTCGTATTTATGCGACTGTTTATTACCCTTTGAGCGAAACGAAAATGCTTACAATTTGCGTAATCAAACAGATTATAGTAACCCATTTACTAGGTTACAATTGTATCGCAACTCATTTTTTCCTTCTTCGATCAAACTTTGGAACAATTTGACACCAGAGATAAGAAGTGCCCCGACAGTTAGTAGTTTTAAAAAGTCACTAATAAATGATGTTAATTTATTGAAACCATCTAGATACTATTCATATGGTTGTAGAGTGTTAAATGTCCTACACACTAGACTAAAACATAGATCTAGTAACTTGAATGCCGACCTTTTTAGGGTAAATTTAATTAATGACCCAGGTTGTGTCTGTGGATGGGTAATAGAGGATGCGATTCACTTTTTTCTAGAGTGTTGTTTATATGTTGAAGCTCGTGAACAGTTGACACATAATCTGCAATTTCTTGACAGTTTACTTATTGAAACTTTACTATTTGGCGATGATAGCTTATCTGAGGAACAAAATGCACAAATATTCAAATCAGTGCAGTTGTACATCAAACAAACGAAACGTTTTACCCCACAGTGATTACACTTCATATATTGAATTTAACTATTTTCTTTTGTGAACATTTTCTCCATTGTTGATTTACCCCCACGAGTATAACAATTCTGTACTGTGTTATAACTCAATATATTATATAATTTCAAAAATCTTTTTATTCTTTTTTTTCTCAATGTTATAAAATGTAATTGTTATTTATACATTATTACTTGCTGGTGCATGGAATATAAAATTGTATGTAAATATGTGGAGAGGACCTTTGTAAGTTGGAATAACTTGTGTCCGATCCAAATGTTATATAGTTAACAATAAAATACGTTTAATCTAAATCTTCAAACTCTTCTTGTACAAGTTTAATATTGTCTAATTTTCAGGTACGACTTCCCCAGAATCCAGTACAGAAAGTAAGTTGGTTCTGTAATATTAGTGTTATTATCACTCACAATCTGCTTAGTTTTTTAATAAAATTGAACAAATTCAGCATGAAGCTGCCAGAATTATAACTAGATTACCCAAATGTTCTAGTTTGGAATCTCTTTATTTCGAAACTGGATGGAAACCACTTCACTCTCGTCGAAGAAAAAGAAAATTAAATA
>NZ_CAHJWD020000444.1 GCF_903642095.1 Bathymodiolus brooksi thiotrophic gill symbiont
ACGCTCTAAACTGTCCATAAACTCTCCATAAAACATCATTTATAATTATGCTTAAAATATTTTAAACAGTAACACTCAATACTTCACTTCGTAATCTAAAACATGTTTCAATATACATTTTACCGATAAAATCATAAAATATTCCAATATCATTATTAAAAGCATATCCAATATCACCAACAATAAACTGTAATTTGGCACTAGGTGACTGTTCCATAAAGTCTACACCAATATAATAATCACTAGACTGTTTAGAAACAATATTAAAATATTCATCGCGAACACTAGACAGGACAGGGCAATTTAACAAAAAATGTGCGAGATCTTCATCTTCACCGTTATTGCATAAAAGGCATTTACTGTGTGCACTTAGGTGCATCCTGAACAGATATTTCTGAAGGGGTATGGTTTTGGTTCTTGACAGTAGTTTCAGACGGGAGGCATAAAAATCATTATGGTTATTTAAGTAGTTTTGTTTGCCTAAACTAACAAAACACTGTTGATAGAAATCAAGGCTACTTTTAGAGGAGACTTCCATTAGTAACTTGTCTCTGGCCTGAGATCCATATAACTTGTTAAATTCCTTAATGTTTATACCAAAATTTACGTCAGGCTGGTTTATTAAACTAGAAACATGTTCCTTGTAATTCCAAAAGCTGTCACCTTTTCTAACCATTTCATTAAATACGGATTTGCATAGTCTATTATCGGGAAGTTCTAAGAGCCTTTTATAATATGAGACCTTCTGTCTATTAATAAAGTCGAGAATAGGTTCCCACCCCAGTTCTAGTAACAGGGCAGCTTTTGGTATATTCATTCTAGTTTTTATAACGATTTTAGCTGCCCGATATTGCCAGGATTCTAGCGCTTGTTTACACGTTTCGGAAAGAGGCATCCATACAGCACAAGCATGGGTTAAAGATGGCCTCATAACCGAATTCCAAAGTGATTCACCAAAATTTATGCGATTGAAATCACTATGTTCACCAAGTAGACGGATAAGACAATTCAGCTGCTTATCTGCTTTTTCCTTAAGAAAACTATTCACGTGGAAGTTAGATTTTAAGGATCTATTAATGAAATAACCCAGATATTTGTACTCGCCCGTTTCTTCGATTGGTTCATTTCCTAATTTCCAGGTACCTTCCTTGTACATTGGGTCTACCAAGGACGGCAACGGCGATGCCTTCGACTTTTTCCG
>NZ_CAHJWD020000445.1 GCF_903642095.1 Bathymodiolus brooksi thiotrophic gill symbiont
AACTCGACTAAGGTCACCTAAACAGGATAGACAAACTCGACTAAGGTCACCTAAACAAGATAGACAAACTCGACTAAGGTCACCTAAACAGGATAGCCAAACTCCACTAAGGTCACCTAAACAGGATAGACAAACTCGACTAAGGTCACCTAAACAGGATAGCCAAACTCGACTAAGGTCACCTAAACAGGATTGACAAACTCGACTAAGGTCACCTAAACAGGATAGACAAACTCGACTAAGGTCACATTAGCAGGATAGACAAACTCGACTAAGGTCAACTAAACAGAATAGACAAACTCGACTAAGGTCACCTAAGCAGGATAGACAAACTGAACTAAGGTCACATAAACAGGATAAACAAATTCGACTAAGGTCACCTAAGCAGGATAGAAAAACTCGACTAAGGTCACCGAAATAGGATAGACAAACTCGACTAAGGTCACCTAAACAGGATAGTTAAACTCGACTAAGGTCACCTAAACAGGATAGAAAAACTCGACCAAGGTCACCTAAACAGAATAGCCAAACTCGACTAAGGGCACCTAAACAGGATAGACAAATTCGACTAAGGTCACCTAAACAGGATAGACAAACTCGACTAAGGTCACATAAACAGGATAGAAAAACTCGACTAAGGTCACCTAAACAGGATAGACTAACTCGACTAAGGTCACCTAAACAGGATAGACAATCTCGACTAAGGTCACCTAAACAGGATAGAAAAACTCGACTAAAGTCACCTATGCAGGATAGACAAACTCGACTAAGGTCACCTAAACAGGATAGAGAAACTCGACTAAGGTCACCTAAACAGGATAGACAAACTCGACTAAGATCACCTAAACAAGATAGATTAACAAGACTAAGGTCACCTAAGCAGGATAGGCAAACTGGACTAAGGTCACAAAAGCAGGATAGAAAAACTCGTCTAAGGTCACCTAAACAGGATAGACAAACTCGACTAAGGTCACCTAAACAGGATATCCAAACTCGACTAAGGTCACCTAAACAGGATAGACAAACTCGACTAAGGTCACCTAAACTGGAT
>NZ_CAHJWD020000446.1 GCF_903642095.1 Bathymodiolus brooksi thiotrophic gill symbiont
CTAACACGATCTTAAGAATATAAAAAATTGTAAACTCTCTAAGCTACTTAGTTAATGTAGCTACATTTAAATAAAGATACCATAAAAGAATTTTCCATAAAGATAAATGCTTGGTTAGTATTATTATTTATTGGGCAGTGTTATCTATCCATTTCCACAGGCACCCTCAGATTCCGATTCCGATTCAGATTCGGAATCAGATTCAGGTTCATTTTTCCAGCCTCGTTTAGAATAATAGTCGTCTTGTGCAGAATAAAGCCGAATTTTATCCACATATTTCGCTTTATATCTTTGAACTAAACGCTCTAAGAGCGATGACCCCCCACCTTTAACAGTCGTTGTTTGACCGGGTACTAACCCCTTAGGTTTTGCAATAAGTGTAGTAATTTTAGGCACCCCTGCCTCTGAACTGTCCGAATAAGACATAGCCTCTATCTCGCCTTTGTAAGTAGCAACATGAATTTCTCTTGTAAGAACGGTAGCATCTTCACTTCCTGAATCAATAGTAACATCTAGCTTCATAAATTCTGTTAGGTGTGCAGATGTACGGGAATCAGTGCCAAGCTTATAGTCCTCTACCTCCGATCCCCAATCATTTAAAACAGGTAGAACACGCTCTTTATATAATGCCATATCGGCTTCTGATCCCACAGTGTAAGTTTCAAATTGAAAATCATTCTCTGAATCAAATACTTTAGTTAATTTACCCGTATACGGATCTTTTTCAAAGAAGTAAGGGCGAAAATTATTGGTTATAGGTTGATAATCATAAAGCGTAAGAAACATATAGCCAGCAGCATAAAGCGAGCCACTATAAAATATAGCTATTAGTAACCAAGTTTTTAAAAAACCAAAAAAGATATTTCTAAATTTCATTTGCACACTTCCAAAAGTTTCTAACACGATCTTAAGAATATAAAAAATTGTAAACTCTCTAAGCTACTTAGTTAATGTAGCTACATTTAAATAAAGATACTATAAAAGAATTTTTCATAAAGATAAATGCTTGGTTAGTATTATTATTTATTGGGCAGTGTTATCTATTCACTTCCACAGGCACCCTCAGATTCCGATTCCGATTCAGATTCGGAATCAGATTTAGGTTCATTTTCCCAGCCTCGTTTAGAATAATAGTCGTCTTTTGCAGAATAAAGCCGAATTTTCTCCACATTGTTAGCTTTATATCTTTGAACCAAACGCTCTAAGAGTGATGACCCTCCACCTTTAACGGTCGTTGTTTGACTGGGTACTAACCCCTCAGGTTTTGCAATAAGTGTAGTAATTTTAGGCACCCCTGCCTCTGAACTGTCCGAATAAGACATAGCCTCTATCTCGCCTTTGTAAGTAGCAACATGAACTTCTCTTGTAAGAACGGTAGCATCTT
>NZ_CAHJWD020000447.1 GCF_903642095.1 Bathymodiolus brooksi thiotrophic gill symbiont
AATTGGCCATTGTTGTCGTGATCGATTGGTAGTTGGATTTCCGACTACATGTGCAATCAGTGCCTATCACCACTAACCCTATGAGCTTGAATCCCGCTCATGGCAAGATGTACTCGATACAACTTTATATGATACATTTCTTCAGTGAATTGCGACAGGACGATGGTCTTCTCCGAGTACTCCGGTTTCTCCAAACAATAAAACTAACCGACAAGATATAACATAAATACTATTGAAAGAAAAGGTTGAAGATACCAATGGGGTCATCAGAAGTTGTAAGTCAAAGCAGGATGGACAATGCAAAAAGTGTCGTTAAAGACCTTAACCCATTCACCTAAACGACAGAGCGAAATAATCGACATTGCTTAGGTAAAATATAGTCGCCGTCTTAATCTCCTTTATTATAAAGATATACTGTGTTAACCGTTAGGGAATATTTGTTGCAAACGGCTACGAATGTGTCCTGCTTGTCGGAAGCAATATCCGGTCCATTCTTTATTTATGACCTATCACACAAGTGCTAGAAACAGGGAGATAGAAGGCTAGGTTTACTAGCGAGTGAAAATTTGCTTTATATCTATTGGCAACCTAGGTATATTGTTTTCATCCTGTAATGTCTAAAACAACTGATAATGGTCTGAAAAGAGCAGAAAAAGCGTCGTTTTAATCGGTTGAATTTGAGTGATTTTTGGTGTTTAACGCCATTTTTCAGCAATATTTCAGCTAAATCATGGCAACCATTCTTAGATGTGTAAGAAGCTGGAGTACTTTGAGAGAACCACCGACCATGGGCAAGAAATTGGTAAGCTTTAGCATTTGCGGCTGCGAGTCGAGTGCAGCCTTTTTGTAATTTACAAAGACCGGGCGCGAACCCATGCAGTATTGGTGATAGGCTCGTATGAGTTGTTAGGTAATCCAACTTTCTAACTCATTGAGCCACCCATTCTAATCGGGATAAATTGTGTCCTCTATGAGGTCTGCGTCTATGCTGGTGATGCTTGTATTACAGTCGATCTACATGAATCAGATAAAAGAAATGCTTTACTAGGACCTTTACTAATTGATAATTAAC
>NZ_CAHJWD020000448.1 GCF_903642095.1 Bathymodiolus brooksi thiotrophic gill symbiont
ACCATGGTAAGTAACTTTTGTGTTTGTTTTGTTTCTGTATCATTCCTATAACAGAAACTTAGGCAACCATGGTAAGTAACTTTTGTGTTTGTTTTGTTTCTGTATCATTCCTATAACAGAAACTTAGACGACAATGGTAAATATCTATGTGTTTGCTTTGTTTCTTTATCATTCCTATAACAGAAACTTAGACGACCATGGTAAGTAACTTTTGTGTTTGTTTTGTTTCTGTATCATTCCTATAACAGAAACTTAGACGACCATGGTAAGTAACTATGTGTTTGTTTTGTTTCTGTATCATTCCTATAACAGAAACTTAGACGACCATGGTAAGTAACTTTTGTGTTTGTTTTGTTTCTGTATCATTCCTATAACAGAAACTTAGACGACCATGGTAAGTAACTTTTGTGTTTGTTTTGTTTCTGTATCATTCCTATAACAGAAACTTAGGCGACCATGGTAAGTAACTTTTGTGTTTGTTTTGTTTCTGTATCATTCCTATAACAGAAACTTAGACGACCATGGTAAGTAACTATTTGTTTGTTTTGTTTCTGTATCATTCCTATAACAGAAAATTAGACGACCATAGTATGTAACTTTTGTGTTTGTTTTGTTTCTGTATCATTCCTATAACAGAAACTTAGACAACCATGGTAAGTAACTCTTGTGTTTGTTTTGTTTCTGTATCATTCCTATAGCAGAAACTTAGGCAACCATGGTAAGTAACTTTTGTGTTTGTTTTGTTTCTGTATCATTCCTATAACAGAAACTTAGGCAACCATGGTAAGTAACTTTTGTGTTTGTTTTGTTTCTGTATCAATCCTATAACAGAAACTTAGACGACAATGGTAAATATCTATGTGTTTGCTTTGTTTCTTTATCATTCCTATAACAGAAACTTAGACGACCATGGTAAGTAACTTTTGTGTTTGTTTTGTTTCTGTATCATTCCTATAACAGAAACTTAGACGACCATGGTAAGTAACTATGTGTTTGTTTTGTTTCTGTATCATTCCTATAACAGAAACTTAGACGACCATGGTAAGTAACTTTTGTGTTTGTTTTGTTTCTGTATCATTCCTATAACAGAAACTTAGACAACCATGGTAAGTAACTTTTGTGTTTGTTTTGTTTCTGTATCATTCCTAT
>NZ_CAHJWD020000449.1 GCF_903642095.1 Bathymodiolus brooksi thiotrophic gill symbiont
GTTCAATTTTTTTTTTATATTTTGCGTGATTGCATATCTATGGCTAAATACCAGAGGAGGCACGACACGTTGGTGTCGTGTGCAAAAATTTACATGTTGCTCAACCGGAAGTCGGCATCAATATATCGTTATCTGATGAGGGTGACATTATCGAATTTTCAGTGTTTTACTAGGCCGATTACTGCGTTCATGGATGATTAATGGCGAGTCCCTCTCGGTAAATTATTGATAGATATCTATATATGAATGGAATTAACATAAGAATGTTTGGGTTGAATGTTAAATGTGATCATCTGCAATTTTCGAGAGGGACATTTTGTCGCCATCTTTTTTTTCATTCATAGCGTCCTCAACCGATCAACATTAAAAATGAAAATTTGTAAAATCTGTTGGAAACTTTTCCTATCCCTTTTAGTATGACATAGATCAATCATTTTGCTTCCAATATTTTCTTAAGTCTCCTTAAGTCTCCATCCATTGCGCCACAATTGACCTTGAAAAATCCCCCAATTTTTCGTGATTTGTGTTGTATCAAACATCTCCTGTGACAATTTGAATCCACAGAATATCATATTTTAGCCTTTTTAATGGTGATTATACGATTTCACACTAAAACATATTGAGGATCACGTGAACTTTATGTATACAAATACACGTATATAATAAAAAAAATATATGATAAAAAAAAGTACAAGTATTGTGGAAGTATTGTTACCTGTATTTTACCTGAGAACTAATTAGTGCATACACTGTATGTGATTTTGATAAGAATGTTTTAGTATTGTTGCGTAACTAAATGTAATTAAGTTTAATGATCTTCAATAATTATGATAAATGTTGTAGATGTGTATTGCAGAGACATGTTTTTTAGTTTAAACATATTTTATTTGCCAATTAAACAGACAAAATGGATTAGACACAAGTTAAACAAACTTATGAAGTCTTCTCCAAATTACAATATGTTACAATAAAGAAGTACATAAAAGACATGCATTACTATATGTAGCACTAATAACGAATCAATGATAAATATTCACAAACAGAAAGAAAAATAAAATTAAGATGGATTCATATGATGTGCATGTTCACCCAATTCAATTCCAGTTATACAATAAGGAATCTTTTTGAACATTTAATATAATCAAAAACATATTTAAATATAATACAATTTTGTTCATAAGTTAAATTATCATTGCCACATGTCAGAAATTCAATATCTAGAGTGTAGCAAGTTGTAACCCTGTTGATATTACCTATCAATATAGTTCTGGCTTGTATGTATATAGGACAATCCAAAAAGAAATGTTTTAAATTTTCAAGGGCTGCACCACATCGACAAGATGGGTCAGATACGATTCCAACTCGAAATAAATCAAAATTCAAAAACGAAGCTGAATTTCTTAGCTGAGTTAAAATAATATTTAATTTTCGAGGACCACAGAAAAAATGTTTAGGGACAGAATGATTTTCAGTTTCGTCGATTTTCTTTAATTCAGATTTGAATTTTGATAAAGTATCAACGTTTCGAATATTGTTAGCTAG
>NZ_CAHJWD020000450.1 GCF_903642095.1 Bathymodiolus brooksi thiotrophic gill symbiont
TGTTATAGATATAAGAAAAATACACATACACATGCACCTAGTTATTATACTAAAGTAATAATTTTTTGATTAGAAAACGGAAAATTTGAGTTTTCTCGAAAACAATACATTTTTTTAAAACACAGTAAACGAGAGTTTTGTGCAGAATTTTACTACCATTTTTAAAATATGCATTTCATCTAACAATAACCTTTCATTATTGCTGCACTCATCTGAAATTTGACATTTTCCCCGATTTTTACCGCCAAAATAGAGGTGGGAGTAAACTAACTAGAGGTAGCAGCCAGGTAAATCTTACCTTGATAGAGACAGAGACACGTGTACAGGCATATTTTGACACTCCATTTTTAAACTTTAAAATCTTTCTAAAAGTTCACATAAAATTTCTTCATAAACCTATTTTTTGACATCTTAACATATATATAAACATCGCAAGAATGGGTAAAACAAAGGACTTGTCAAAAGATTGTAAAAACATTGTGTTAAATCTATTCAAGTTTTTTCAGCTTGAGAAGGCCAGGGGAAGACCATTTTATTCCCCAGATAATTTGATTAAAAGAACATGCAAGGCTGCTGGCATATCTTACAGTTCTGTGTATAGAGTTGTAAACGGTAAAAGTCCTCCTGAATCCAACAGACCGAAAGAAAGAAAGAAAACTCTTGATGATTTTGACCGTTGCGTTATTAAACGGACCGTTCATAGCATGTACAACAGGAAAATTGCCCCAACAGTCTCAAAAATTAAGAAAGAAATTGAAGATACAATTAAAATCTCGAAATCAACGCTTACTTTAACTTTATTAGATCTTGGTTATAAGTACAAAAAATCCGGCGATAATAGGAGGCTTTTATATGATCAGAGGTCAGTAATAAATGATCGGTGTAATTACCTCCGAAAAATCAGGAAGTTTCGAGAGGATGGGTATGAAATTGTATATTTGGATGAGACCTGGGTTAATCAGAATCATGCCACTGACTACATGTGGTTACCAGTTGATGGTTCTGATGCCCCAAAGATCCCTTCAGGAAAAGGTAAAAGGTTGATAGTTTTGCACGCTGGTAATCGTGAGGAGGGTTTGATTGATAGGTGTGATTTGGTTTTTCTTGCCAAAGCTAAAGATGGGGATTATCACCAAGAAATGAACGGGCCCATCTTTCTAAACTGGTTCGAAAATCAGCTTATGCCAGCATTAAAAAGCCCAAGTGTTATCGTTTTAGATAATGCCAGTTATCACAACATCAAGACTGAAGAAACTGTTGTGCCAAACTTTAATCAGAGAAAAGCTGTCTTACAAGATTATCTTTCAAAACACAACATTCCTTTTCAGCCCCTTGAAACTAAAAAACAACTTTATGAAAAAATCAAATTTAAGAAACTCCTTTCCGTTTTTAAAACTGATAAAATTGCCAACCTACACGGTCACGAAGTTCTAAGAACCCCTGTTCGCCATTGCGAATTGAACCCCATAGAACTTATTTGGGCACAGGTTAAAGGGTTTGTTGCAGAAAACAATACAACTTTTCGTTTGAAGGATGTGAAAGAACTTGTTTATGGGGGGTTTGGCAGAATTACAAAGGAAGTTTGGGCGAAGGCAGAAGACCATGTATTAAAAATAGAAAAGGAGTATGGGAAAGAGAATTGCATTGATAGGAGTGAGATTCCCCCAATAATAATTGATTTTGATGACGACGAGTCCAGCGACGAGGAAAGCTGAATCCAGTCCAACATGATTACATATTGAACGGGTATACCGGTTGTAAATGACAGATTGTACATAACGTTTTTACCTATAAAATTTTATTCATATCCAATAATTGTGTACTCTATGTCTAACTTCAGTGAATTTATTAGCAGAAAAGACCGTTCTTTTTCGAATTATTTCAGAAAGATTGAAATAGCTTGGTCAAATTAAAAATCAGTAATTATGGAAATTTATGATTTCAAGTTTTTTTCAAAATTTTCGAGGTAAATCTCAGGTAAGCATGTGTATAAATGTCACGTAGTCAAATGCATTAACCATGAAGGGAACAATAGCCTTCTCCGGCACTTCGACGAGAGACAATAGACCAGCTGCGGGACCACCGTCGTTCCTATTGTTATATGGGATTACGTCCACGGTGAGTTGGCTGTCACATTTAACGAGCAAACTTGGCCTATTTTGAAGAACTTAGCCTGAAATAAAGACCAAAATAACGCCAAAAATTGGTAATTTTTCAGATGAGCAGGGCCTTCAGAATAATTTCAACCGTAAATATTTATACAATTCCAAAATGGTAGTAAAATTCCTGACAAAACTCTCGTTGGATGCGTTAAAAAAAAATCTACGCTTTACGAAATATTTAGATTTTTCCGTTTTCTAATCAAAAAATTATTACCTTAGTTGATACGGCCTTGGTTAATTAATGCGGCCTCAGTTAAGAATGATGTGTATCTATGGATATATATGATACATACAATAAAACGACACATTGTGATGATTTGAGTAAATAATTAAGTGATGGTCCTACTATTACATAGTCTGTGTTGCCACTGGAAACAACTGTCACACTCTAAAGCATGCTGCTTTGGACGGACGTTCTGCTCACACACAATACAAGGAAACGACATAGTTGATAGTTTTGAAAATAGTAGGACCATCACCAAAATGTGCATATATTAGTGCGGTTTCATCAAAAGAATTGGAGTACTTTTTGAGTAATTTATAGTATGGCTTCCTTTTACTTTTTGGTAACCCTTATAATCATACTGCCAGTGCAATTATACGACTATTAAACAAATGATAATTAATTGCAAGAGAACATCTAAGGAATTTCGCTTGTTGACAGCTTGGTATATCAACCTGAATTGTTTTTCTAATCATCAACTTCAATGGAAATGATTTCCGTCATTATTACCAAAAATTACTAATTAAAAAATTGTTAAAATAATAACGATTTATTATGGCTTTTCATATTGAGTTACGAGTAAATCTTGTGAAAACACTACAAGTTCCAATATTTTATTCATCATATCCATGAATATTTAAATAATATTTTAAATTTAAATAGAACTTTTATTTTTTAATTATTCTTTTCCATTTGATATAAGGCCGGATTTGCGTAAGGCCGCATCAACTAAGGCCGAATCAACTAAGGCCGAATCTGTCATAAGGCCGAAACAACTTGTAAGGAAATATACTCCCAAAGCTGTTTTTTGTGGTTGGTTTATATATACTAAGTATCACACCAATTTTCAGAAGAGCCAGTTATTCTAGATACTCCTAGTGTTTC
>NZ_CAHJWD020000451.1 GCF_903642095.1 Bathymodiolus brooksi thiotrophic gill symbiont
CTCTTTTAATGTTATATTATCATCACTACCACTAAAGTCAGACTCATTAGCAGAGTGGCGTTTGAGCTGTTTTGTTGTGTCAGGTGTTGTTTTATTCTGTTTCTTTCTGTATTTTTTCTTCTTTTTCTGTCTTGCAGTAACCTTTAAGGCATTTGGCGACCCATTGGAATCAGTTGATGAAGTATCTTCTTTATAGGTACGAACAGCTGAATTGTCCTGAATTAATATTTGGTCTTGTGAATTTTTATTACCCGGGGTTTCATTCATATCAGCCATAGGTGTGTCATTGGTAATCGGTTTATCAGCCATAGGTGTGTCATTGGCAACTGGTTTATCAGCCGTAGATGCGTCATTGGTACCTGGTTCATCAGTGGTAGGTGTGTTATTGGTACCTGGTTCATCAACCGTAGGTGTGTCATTGTGACCTGGTTGATCAGTGGTAGGTGTGTCATTCGTACCTGGTTCATCAGTGGTAGGTGTGTCATTGATACCTGGTTCATCAGTGGTAGGTGTGTCATTGATACCTGGTTCATCAACCATAGGTGTGTCAATGGTACCTGGTTCATCAGCCATAGGTGTGTCATTGGTACCTTGTTCATCAGTTATAGGTGTGTCATTGCTACCTGGTTCATCAACCGTAGGTGTGGCATTGGTACCTTGTGTATCATTACTACCTACTTGTTGCCTGTTTGTTACTGAGGAACCATCTTCTGTATCCCCTTCGACTGCATTAGAACCATTCTCTTGGGTATCACGTACCATAGATGCAATTGTCGTCCATTCCTCGTCTGAAGACCAACTAGATTCCGACATTTTATTACCTGAAACAAATGAATATGAAGCTTATTATTTTGATTAGCTAAAAGAATTGGCCAAATATAGGATTACCTCTCATATCCTATTGCCAAACAAGTAAACTCACTACAAATTATACCTCTGACAACAAACTTTGACACCTAAGTTGCATAGCCTCCCCTTTCAGATATTGGACAGCAGCCATAGTCCGTCATGCATATTTTCAAGTTGTAAACCACATTTTTTTACATCTAATTCCATTGAGGGGTTTAGGAGGAAATCTTCTTATCAAATAATTTGATCATTAAAAAGTGATAATCTTTTCAATCTGGTTAAATAGAGTTCTTGTGAACAAATAAAAACTGAAACTTACCAATCGAAAACTGTAATTAATTAGTACTGTAGATGTTTCCATCACATTCACCATAACCAGCCTCTACTGAAAATATGGAAATAT
>NZ_CAHJWD020000452.1 GCF_903642095.1 Bathymodiolus brooksi thiotrophic gill symbiont
GTCTACTAAAATCGTAATTTTTTCATACCCAAAATTATTGTCGTTTTCCGTACTGACCTTCATAAAATGAAGATTAACACCGAGTTATGCTGCAAAAGATACGATTTTTTGACAAAAAAGACCCAAAACTATCGTTATCAGAATTATTGTCCTGGATGACAATATTCAAATCTATTCATATGGCCTTCTATGTGAACACGTCTTGAGCATGCGCACTGTTTAGAAACAATAAACAACATGTGGTTCTTGGGCAAAAGAGAAAGTGTCAACGCGTGGAAGAAAGCGGACTTTGACGGATTCAGAGAGAAAGATGAATAGAAGTGAAGTATCTTCCAAATGGAACAAATGCAGGATATATGTAGGGGATCAGTTGGACCGTTGGAACGAACTCAAGGAAGTGCTACGCGTCCAAACTCGCGCTGAATTTGCAAATATTTTGTTTGATAGGTAAGCCGAACATGTTTTTTCCTTCTTTTCTCAATCGTTTTTCATATTTTATGAATTTATGATGATGCCTATGATCATTTTCGGTAGATATTATTCAATATATGTAATCTTGCACCTGGCAACAGCAAATTATTGTCAATGAATAGCATAAAACGGCCGTATTTGCGAGGTAAACAAACACGAATTTTAACATCCATGCTGCAGCATCCGGGCTACTGGCATAAAAATAGATAAAAATAGATTTGGCCTCGCTCAGGTCAGTGAATAATTAATTAGCTTCCAGTAACGATGGTCAGCTTTTTTATATCGAAAAAACAACGTTTCGTAGCGTATTCGCCAATAATTCGGTGTTTAATCTTCATTTTATGAAGGTCAGTACGGAAAACGACAATAATTTTGGGTATGAAAAAATTACGATTGTGGTAGACAATATCCCTTTAATATAAACATGAAATAGTTTAACATTTGTTAAAAAAATTTCAAAAGTTATTA
>NZ_CAHJWD020000453.1 GCF_903642095.1 Bathymodiolus brooksi thiotrophic gill symbiont
CACCTAGCATATATGCATAAAGAAAATTTTTAGTCGAAGAGTGCATTGTATTCCCAGTCTGCAGGGTGACGTCTAACCAACGTCGGTAACATAGCCAGAAATGATAGGTGATTTGCTTATTTGCATATTCAAAATGGCGGCTCAAAGATAATTTGGAATTTAACATATAGTTGAACGGGAAACTTTCTGTTAGCTTGGGCCGGACAATTTGCCGGGATAGAAAATCAAACTATGCACCGGTTTGAACAATATCTCAAAATATTACAGCTGTACCATGAAAACTCAAGGTTCCCACCCAGTTTCAAATTTTGAAGCGTAAGCACCATTCAAAAGCATTGAGAAGAAGTGAAAAAATGCATCCTGCACGGCTTTCAAGACATTAAAGCACTTTTCTTGCAATCCCCATTCTAGTTGCCGGGACAAATTCGGTCAGTTCCGGTAACATTGTTGAGGAATCTTTCTTCGATAAATATTTTGCTGAAAAATTAAAGGTTCCCACGATAATTTAAAAGAGGGCTTCACAAGTTTTTTTTACCTTTCTAGTAGAGATTCAATAGGGGTTCACGCAAAAATATCTACTATTTCGTAAAACTGCTTCTGCTAGACATAGCATTATTTGAGTAAGCACCGCATTCCATTGTAAATGTAAATAAACAATTAAAAAAAGGCTCCACAAGGGTATTTTTTTATTTCGACAAAACAACAGAAGAAGTAACTATAATACAATTGGTAACAATACTGCCGATATATAAAGTTCAAAAAATTTAACAATATATATACTAAACGATTTCAATGACATACTAATACTTATGTGGGGCAGAAATTGAAAAAAAATGCACAATATATTTTTTATTTACATATATTTCATCAGCGTCTTCCAAATATGGTTCAACGTTTATTTGCTGACGTCATAAATGACGCGATTTGGTTTATGAATATTCATGAGCAAAATCACCCATGATTTCTGGCTATGTGGCAAATGGAATTCAATGTTTCCAAATGTGCAATAATGCAAACGACAAACAAAGGATCAAAGACCCCTT
>NZ_CAHJWD020000454.1 GCF_903642095.1 Bathymodiolus brooksi thiotrophic gill symbiont
ATGCTTAAATCTGTGAGAGGAGATGTTAACATAAACTGCTGGTGGATATCTTATGCTTAAAACTGTGAGAGGAGATGCTAACATAAACTGCTGGTGGATATCTTATGCTTAAATCTGTGAGAGGAGATGTTAACATAAACTGCTGATAGTCACTTTATATTTAAAAAAAACTGAGAGGGGCTGTTAGCAAAAACTACTGGTGGATACCTTATGCTTAAAACTGTGAGAGGAGCTGTTAACATAATCTACTGGTGGACACCTTATGGTTACGACTGTGAGAGGAGCTGTTAACATAAACTGCTGGTGGATATCTTATGCTTAAAACTGTGAGAGGAGATGTTAACATAAACTATTGATGGACACTTTATGCTTAAAACTGTGAGAGGAGCTGTTAACATAAACTGCTGGTGGATACCTTATGCTTAAATCTGTGATAGGGACTGTTAACATAAACTGCTGGTGGATATCTTATGCTTAAATCTGTGAGAGGAGATGTTAACATAAACTACAGGTGGATATAATATGCTTAAATCTGTGAGAGGAGATGTTAACATAAACTGCTGGTGGATACCTTATGCTTAAATCTGTGATAGGGACTGTTAACATAAACTATTGATGGACACTTTAAGCTTAAAACTGTGAGAGGGGCCGTTAACATAAACTACAGGTGGATACCTTATGCTTAAAACTGTGAGAGATGTTAACATAAACTGCTGGTGGATATCTTATGCTTAAATCTGTGAGAGATGTTAACATAAACTGCTGGTGGATATCTTATGCTTAAATCTGTGAGAGGAGATGTTAACATAAACTGCTGGTGGATATCTTATGCTTAAA
>NZ_CAHJWD020000455.1 GCF_903642095.1 Bathymodiolus brooksi thiotrophic gill symbiont
CAATCTCTCTAAAAATAAGGCTATCATTTTTTGAGAGGCAAGGTCTCTCAATTTTACCGATATAGACTTTTGGCATAACTTTAAAACTGATTTGGGTGATAATTGCCAACTTGCCTTTTGAGCCAACTAATAATCTAGCGACATCATAGCCAGCGACATTTTTCATCACTTGACCGCCAAAATTTAAGCGTTCGCCTGTGCCATCGATAATTTGCACGCCTAGCACACTGTCGGATATATCTTGCCCGCCATTGGCATATACAGCACCAATACTTGTGCTGTCATCGTCTGTATAAAAAGGCAGGGATTGGTTGTTTTTCTCAAGTTGTTTTTTAATCTGTGCAATCGGCGTGCCTGCTTTCACCGTCATTACCAATTCTTCAGGGTAATATTCCACCACGCCTGAATAATCCAGTAATTTGCTGTCAATGTGTAAGCTACTGGCTTCTTTAACCAGTTTTTGCAATTGATGAATTCGATTTGACATTAAAAACGCTCCAATTCAGGGTGGGGCAATTTTCCATGATGCACATGCATTGCGCCTAACTCTGCACAGCGATGTAATTCGGGGACGACTTTACCGGGGTTGAGTAGGGATTTTGGGTCAAAGGCCGCTTTGATTTTATGAAAAATTGCTAATTCTTTGCTGTTAAATTGATGGCACATGGCGTTGAGCTTTTCTACGCCTACGCCGTGTTCTCCTGTGATGGTGCCGCCCATATCAACGCTGAGTTTTAGGATTTCTGTGCCAAATTCTTCTACTTTTTCTAACTCACCTGCTACATTGGCATCATACAAAATAAGGGGGTGTAAATTGCCATCGCCGGCGTGGAAAACATTGGCTACTCTGAGTTGGTATTTTTGGCTTAATTGGTTAATTTTTTCCAACATATCTGCCAAATGTCGCCTTGGAATGGTGCCGTCCATACAATAATAATCAGGTGATAATCTGCCCACAGCAGGGAAAGCAGATTTTCGCCCTTTCCATAAATTTAACCGCTCTTCTTCACTGGCAGATACCTTTAACGATGAGGCGTTGGATAAAATTTTTAACACAGCATCTAATTCAGTTTGCACTTGCGTCTGTGTGCCGTCTAATTCACAAAGTAATAACGCCTGTGCTGTTAATGGATAGCCAACGCCAGCAAACCCTTCGGCTGCTTCAATGGCAAAACTGTCCATCATTTCCAACCCAGCAGGAATAATCCCCGCCTTAATAATATCCGCTACTACATTAGCACATTCTCGAACAGAATCAAAGCCTGCCATCACCACTCTAGCAAGGGCAGGTGTGGGCGTTAATTTAACCGTAATTTCAGTAATAATCCCCAGCAAACCCTCTGAACCATTCATTAATGCCAACAATCCCAACCCATCATCTTGACGAGATAACGCCAATTCATCGCCATCAATAGTAAGCATTTTAATCGCCTCAACATTATGCACCGTCAATCCATATTTCAAACAATGCACACCACCAGAATTCTCAGCCACATTGCCCCCAATCGTGCAAGCAATTTGACTCGACGGATCAGGTGCATAATACAATCCAAATCCAGCCACCGCCTCACTAATAGCAATATTCCTTACCCCCGGTTCCACCACCGCCAGCTGATTTTCCACATCAATTGATTTCACTTGATTTAACTTTGACAACCCCAACACAATTGATTTTTCAAGCGGCATCGCCCCGCCCGCCAAACCTGTGCCGGCACCTCGAGTTACCACTGGCGTATCATATTCTTTGCAAATTTTTAACACCTGTTTAACTTGCTCAATATTCTCTGGCAACACCACCGCTAACGGTTTTTGCCGATACACACTCAACCCATCACACTCAAATGGACGAGTATTTTCCGCACCTGTTAAGACGATATTTTTTGGTAATTGTGTTAAAAGTTGTTGTGTGATGTTCATTTTATTTTCCAATACTGCTTGTTATTACAGAGGTAAATGTTTACCGATATACCCTATATAAATTTTATTTCCCTTCTCAAGAAAATAAATTCTGTGTTTACTTGGCAGGCTTTTTATATGATTTTCAACAAACTTTTGTTTTCCGTCAATAGTAAACAGTCTATGTTGTTTTAAACTTGGATTTTGAGCAACTGATTGACCTTCTGAAGAGTAATTAAAATCTGTAATTTTTTTCTGCTTTGATTCTACATCTCTCAAAATACTCATTGCACAATCAAACACTGTCTTATCTATTGTTGCTATCTGTTGCTCAATTTCAGGGCAAAAAACAATCACTTGAGGGAAAAACTCATCTTTTTTAGCCCATAAATTTTCTCTTGTAATTTCTTGCTTTATTTCTTTTCTTAATGCACTAAAAAAACTGTTGTGTAATGGTAAATGACTTGCTTTGGAGGTGTGTTTTATTTGAACAGTGTCTTCTGTAATATTGGCATTTTCATTAAGCACTTTTTTCCTAATATTAATTAGGCTATTGTCCCATTGTGAATCAGAATCAAAACTTAGGGCGATTGCATTCAAAATATCACAACAAGCCAAGCCACCGTTAGTTGTATCATTGTGGTAAAAGTATTCTATTTCACTTAAAACATTTGATTTTATATCATTATTTTTAATAATTGGACTGTCTATTTTTATAACTTGATTGCTAACAAATTCACGCAATCTATTCTTAAAATCTATTTCCTGATTCCCGATAAATTCACCAAAAGAAACGCCCTCTAAAATATCGTAATTTTTAAACTCGCTTGACATTCTAATTTGATTTAAATCCCTGTATTTTAATTGTTTTAGTAAATCAAAAAATACGCCAAAGTTTTCTTGTGCTGTGTGTTTTTCAAGTGGCAAAGACAACTCATTAAAAACAGAAAAATTTACCATAATAGTTTATCTAATTGATTACCCCACTCATCAAAAAAGTTTTTCGGCCAATCGCTAAGTTTGCCATCTTTATCAATATTTATAGAGTGCGGTTCAGTCTCTAAACTATCTTTGTCCTTTTTAAAGAAATATATTTGACTGTTTTCTGGGGAAATTTTTCCATTTTTTGTAGCAACTCGTAAGCCATTTAAAAAATGATCACTGTGGCTTTCTACAATAATTTGCACGCCATTATTGGCAGCAATCGCACACATTTCGGCTATTTTTGATTGCCCTGCGGGGTGCAAATGAGATTCTGGATTTTCAATAATTACAAAATCTCCCGGTTTTGATTTAAGAATTAACACAATCACAGGTAAAACATAAGTTAAGCCAAAACCGACATTAAGTGATGAGTAATTACTGGTTGTATTGTCGCCATATTCGTATTGATAAGTTAATTTAACACTTTGGGTTGAAGCATCAGAACTGGCTAATATTGACACGCCACTACTTATTTCTCCTAGCCATTTGTAGGTATTTTCTAATAACTGCAAGGTTTTACTTTCTGGATGTCTTAACTCTTTAACTTTCAATTCCTGATGTCTTTTCTCTGCCAAATAATGTGCAGTAAACTCTCCCCTTACCCCAATTGAATCAAGATTGATGTCTTGCTGAGAAAAACCAAAAGTGTGATCAGGAGACATTCTGCTTGTGCTCAAATAATGAAAGCAATTATCTGAAAGAATACTTGCAAAAGTTTCAAATTTATTAAGACCATTTGCAAAAGCCCTTTTGTCAAAATTATTTAAATTTACTTCTTGTTTTTTATTAACTAAAAGAATAACATCGCCGAATTTAGTATTAAGCTCAAACGCCATATCATCGTTAAAAGCACTTTGACTAAGTAGCGATGTCTCATCCCCTAATTTTATATAGGTTCCATTGAATGACACATGAAGGGTGAGTAAGTCAGATTTCGGTGCAAGAGCACTTGTTATTAGAACATCTCTATTTTGCCTAAATAGTAGCAAAGATTGAATAAATGATGATTTTCCACTACTATTAACCCCTGTAATTAAGGTTAAATTATTAAGTTTAATATCAACATCTTTTAAGCTTTTAAAATTCTTGACTTTAACGCTATTTATTTCCATTTTTTACTCCAATGTTTCAGCAATTAAATCTCGTATTATCCTAAAACGAGTATCTTTTGCCCATTTGCCACTTGTTCCTTTGGTTATTGAAATAACAAGATCAGAGCTTTCATCCAATAACATTTTTTTAAATTTAGTCACAAAAAAATCTTTATTTTCTAAAAACAAGTCTTTATTTTCTACCTCATCAAGACAAACTGTTAAAGCATCAAATAACGATAAATTAACCAGTTTATTTCTTTCTTCATCGACAATGGATCGACTAAATCTATGTTTTTCTCCTAACACTTGTTCAGAAAATTCCAATACTGCAATCAGATCACTTTGTAAAATTCTCAATTCTTGTTCACTTTTGGCATCTATTTCTTCCATCGCCAAATCTAAAAAATTATTCATTATTTTAAATTTATCATCACCAAGAGTTTTGAATGCCATAAACCTTAAAGCCAATTCTTGCCCCGCCATTCTTTCATTGGAAATACCAACAACATTTTTAAAAACCTCATTTTCCGCTATACCAGCTAAAAATTTAACCCCTAAACCAGCTTGATTTAATGCCTGTCTTATTTCTTGAGGTTTTAACGACAATCCACCAGTATTAATACGGTTAAAAATTGAATAGCGAACTTCTTTTGGTGTTTGTGCCTCTATTTGATATGTAATAAATTGCGTTTCATCAAGCGTGCGTTGCATTGTCCTGTCTAATTCACTTGCTTTTTTACCATTAAGATCCGTTAAAAATTCTAAGTCTTTCAATCTAAACCATTTTTTATCACTGAAAAAATGCTCAATAGTTGAGATTCTTTGCAAACCATCGACAATTTCCCATTTATCAGAATTACTAACATCAAAATAAAAAACAGGCAAGGGGAGCTTTAATAAAATTGATTCAATCAATCTACTTTTTTGCTTAATGCTCCATAAATTAGCATGCCTTTGATAATTTGGAATAGAGATTTCTTTGTGTTTTAAGCGACTAATAATATTAGACAACATAATTGTAGCGTGCGTAACTTTTATATCTTTAACTGAAAATGGACTAGTGATACCTTGATCTTGTTCTCCAATATCATTGCCTGTCTCTTCAATATCATTGCCTATATTTTCAGTTTTATCTAATTTTTCGAACTCTTCTTGCATAATATTTTCCTAAAAGTTTTTTTGATTTTAAATTGCCATATAAACAATTCTATTTTACCGCCAAAGATTTAACAGCCATATAACAAAAAAATATCCTTAAATAAAGCAAGCGATAATTCATCGGTAATGAACATTTAAGCCATTATAATGGTTTTTTTATTTTAATATTTAATAAACCTTATGAAATCATTTAATCCACCTGTAAGAACTTTAATGGGGCCAGGCCCTGCTGATGTCCATCCACGAATTTTATCGGCAATGGCGCGTCCGACGATTGGGCACTTAGACCCTGCTTTTGTGGGCATGATGGATGAGACTAAAGAGGGGTTAAAGGCTATTTTTAAAACTGAAAATGAGCTAACTATGCCTGTATCGGCACCGGGTTCTGCGGGAATGGAGACTTGTTTTGCTAATTTAGTTGAGCCAAATGATAAAGTTATTGTTTGTATTAATGGCGTGTTTGGGATGCGTATGAAAGAAAATATCACGCGTTTAGGAGGCGAGGCAATTGTGGTTGAGGATGACTGGGGTCATGCGGTATCAACTGACAAAGTAGAGCAGGCATTAAAAGACAATCCTGAGGCTAAAATTTTGGCTTTTGTGCATGCTGAGACTTCAACAGGTGCACAATCTGATGCCAAAACTTTGTGCAAACTTGCACATCAATACGATTGTATTACCATTGTTGATGCGGTTACTTCGCTAGGTGGAACGGAATTGCGTGTTGACGAATGGGAGATTGATGCCATTTACTCAGGGACGCAAAAATGTTTGTCTGCCATGCCTGGTATTTCCCCTATTAGTTTTAACGAGCGTGCTTTAACCAAAGTAAAAAATCGCAAATCACCCGTAACTTCTTGGTTTTTAGACCTTAATTTAGTCATGGGCTACTGGGGCGAAGGCGCCAAACGCACCTACCATCACACTGCACCTGTTAATACACTATACGGCTTACACGAATCATTGGTTATGATATTAGAAGAAGGAATTGAAAACTCTTGGGCACGCCACCAGTCTAATCACGAATTATTGCGTGATGGCTTAGAAGTAATGGGCATTAATTTCTTGGTAAATGAAAAAGACCGCTTACCACAATTAAATTCTGTCTTTATCCCCGAAGGTATAGATGACGCACAAGTTCGTGCCATTCTACTAAATGATTACAATCTTGAAATTGGTGCTGGACTTGGTGCGTATGCTGGTAAAGTTTGGCGTATTGGATTGATGGGTTATGCCTCAAGAAAAGAAAATATTGCCTTGTGCTTGTCAGCACTTGGGGATGCCTTAGGTAGATAATCTAACACCTTTAAAATAAAAAAAAGCAACCAATTGGTTGCTTTTTTTTTGCTTTAAATTAAAACCTTTTATAAAAATAAACTAAACAACCTAGTGCTTATAATATTACCTTTGTTCCTATGCTTTGCGTGGAAATGTATACACTACTAGCCAACAACATCTTTATTTAAACGCCTTTTACTCAAACCTTTTATTATATCCTTGTTCCCAAATTTAAGTATGTATTTCCACGAAAAGCATGAGAACGAGGTAAAAATTGAATTTAACTAATCATTCAATTTATATTGTGTTTTCTATTCGCATTACCCCGCTATGCCTATCTATAATAAGTATTTCAGTCAAGTTGATTTTTCAGTTTGAATCATATTA
>NZ_CAHJWD020000456.1 GCF_903642095.1 Bathymodiolus brooksi thiotrophic gill symbiont
GCGTTTCAGGTCATTTTCAAATCGGGGCGGTGCCCGATACGCTTACAGACAGACAAAGGAACTGAATTTACCAACCGAGTATTTCAAAAGTTTCTCAAGGAACACGACGTGCACTTCTTTACCACTTACAACGAGGAGACCAAAGCCAGTATCGTTGAGCGTTTTAACAGAACATTGAAAACCAAGATGTGGAAGTATTTCACACACAGAGAAACCCTAACCTACGTAGAAGTTCTATCCGAGATGGTCGCATCTTATAACCACACCGTTCACAGAACCATAGGCATACCACCGGCAGAAGTCACGTGGGCTAACCAAACAACGGTGTCCAAGAGGCTATATGGAAGAAAGGGACCCAAAAAATCGTGCAAATTTTCTCCCGGAGATAGAGTGCGACTCAGCAAAGCCAAGCGTACGTTCAAGAAAGGATATTTACCCAACTGGACTGAAGAATTGTTTACTGTAGTGAAATGTATCGAAACCAGACCCCCGGTATACTTAGTCAAAGACGACCACGGTGAAATTCTAGAAGGAACATTTTATGCCGAAGAGATACAGAAAGTCATTAAACAGGACGACGTATACAAGATCCAAAGCGTTCTGAAAAAACGACGGAAAGGAAGACGAGTACAGTATTTAGTAAAGTGGCTCGGATATCCAGAGTCCTTCAACAGTTGGATCTTTAAACAGGACCTACAAAAGCGAGGCGTCGCGGTTTGAAACCTCAGTCTTGCAAATGGCACCGAGTGACACAGACAGCACATCGTCTTGGATCGCCTTTGGAAAAAAGATACCTCGATCGGAGATCGTATTTCTGTGTCAGGTACTCATCCTGTACACGGTTATCGTAGTCAGCATTTACAACTTGACGGTCGAATCGGAGAACAGTACTTTGTGGACGGCACTGTTGAGCAGTTGTTTGGGATACTTGTTACCTAATCCCACCATCAAGTCCAAACATGTTTTATCTGACCTTACCCAGTAACAGTTCCATGGACTATTTTCCGAACAACACCCTGGCCAGTTTCACTACACGATTACCGGAGATGTTAGATTTGGATGGATCCTGGGAGATAGGACTGGCAGAGATACAATATCCGCACAGTTGGTACAACGTACGCATAAACGAAGTATGGGTACTGTTCACGGATAGACATCACGAGCAACACGTATTGGTACTGCCCGAAGGTTATTATGCATCCCCGAAGAGAATCGTCAAAGCATTAGAAGCCATGAAACACCAGAAGGGAATGAAGAAGGGATTTAGCTTGGGTATGAGCGAAGTGGACCACAAAGCGACATTATGGGTTAGAGACTTATCGCAAGTGATCATCAGTCCATTGTTAAAGTCGTTCCTGGGGTTCGACAAGCTGAATTTTCCACCCGGAGATTATAAAGCACCGTACGTGGCAGACGTAACCAGGGGAGTAAATTCTCTGTACGTGTATTGCCCCCTGGTCGAACCGAGGATGGTGGGAGATGCTCAAGTACCACTGTTGAGAATTGTACCGGTGGCAGGAAGAGACGGAGAAATGATGACTCGCGCCTTCGACCACATACAGTACTGCCCTCTGGTACTAAGACGCTTTCAGACCGTTGAAATAGATATAAGGGACGATACGGGAGTCAAAATACCATTCGAACGAGGACGCGTGGTGGTGACACTTCACTGCAGAAAGAGAAAGGAGTCGTATCTAGAATGAAGCAAAGACACAATCCAGACGCTAGAGCGTATCACGAGTACTACTTGAATCAGGCAGGAAGGGGATATCCCGTGTACGTTGGAACACGTTATCAGAGAGGACATGGACTAGGAAGTATTTTTGGAAGTCTGTTCAAATCGGCCGTTCCTTTATTAAAGAGAGGAGCCAAAACTTTGGGTCGCGAAGCTTTGAAAACAGGTCTGAACCTAGCATCGGACGTCATGGAAGGACAGAACGTCACACAAGCAGCCAAATCCAGATTGAAATCAACTGGACAAAACTTACTCCAGAAAGCTATGGACACCGTGGGACCTCCCGGTGAACGATCTATAAAACGAGCTGCAAAACGGAAAAAGCCCAGACGTCGTCAGACGAAGCTACGGAACACATCGAAAGACATCTTCGGTTAAAAATGGCTCTAGTACACCAAAACTCTTGCGAATGTACGAAATCGGAATTGGATTTGTTTGGAGTACCACCGACTCAGACCAGTGTGGAACATGGCTATTGGGAGCAAAAAGGGCTGACATCGACCCTAACGGACCAAGGTCCTTATGAATTTGCAGTCAGTGGAGCTGGAGACGATTACATCGACCTGTTCAACACTTACTTGTTTGTGGAAGCACAGATCGTGAATACCGATGGTTCTAACTTAGAACCCGATACGGACGTTGGACCCGTCGATTTGTGGATGCATTCACTGTTCAGTGACGTCAGCGTTAGCCTAAACGAAAAATTAGTTTCGCCACCGACCAGCATGTATCCCTACAGGGCGTACATAGAAACTCTTCTCAGTTACGGACCAGCGGCTAAAGAATCTCAGTTGACGGGCGTGATGTGGTACAAGGACACTCCGGGACAGCAGGACAAGAGAACGACGGATAACAAGGGATTCACGTCAAGGAAAAAATTGACGGCCCTAAGCAAGTCGGTACAAATGATGGGAAAACTACATTTGGATCTGTTTTGTCAAGACAAATACTTACTCAATCACGTGGATCTGAAGATTAAACTGAGAAGAAGTCGGGACGCTTTTGCTCTCGTGGCAGACGCGGCCAATTATAAAATCAAGATCAAGGAAATGGCTCTGTATGTGAGAAAGGTACAACTGAGTCCCGCCGTTATAATGGGTCACGT
>NZ_CAHJWD020000457.1 GCF_903642095.1 Bathymodiolus brooksi thiotrophic gill symbiont
ATTTCGGGATTTTATATTCGTTTCCATCCCGTATATCGGCCTTGTTTTTATTTGCCACGGAAACAGATACCGCCATTTTACTGACAACAAAAGTTGCCAGGTAATCCACAGGGGCTTGTTACGATTATTTTTTTTCCGAGTACTCTAAAAACCACAAGGGAGGAATCTAAAATGTCAAATTTTCATACAACACTTTTTCAAAATAGTTTTGTATTGGTGTCTTGACCTCATTCGCCATAATATTGGTACTAAATTGAAGCTTAATAAATATATTTTTGATATTTCGATTCCTTTTTGTCATCATCTTTACCTATCTGCAACTTTAAAGCAATACTTCACAGAATTTGCACTGGCCTAATCCTCCCTCAATCATGTTTACATGTCAATACGGGCTGAATTCATACGTGCGATTTGATTGGTCGGTTATTTTTAGGTAATTTGTTAACCCCAGTTTACTATCGTAAGAGTCGCACATGAGTTGAAAGTCTGAAATTCTCATTTTTTCCTCTCATATAGTTAATACATGTATAAATGATTGTTTATTTTAGATAGATTTTGATCTGATGAAAGTAATAAATACAATATATATCGTTTTAAATCCCGTTCTATGCAAACAACTTGAAATCTGGTACCGGTATTGCAAGCCAAAAAATAAAGGGGGGGGGGGATTTTCGAACTTCCTGTTTATTTTTCTGGACATATCATTGACTCCTTGTGATCGTATTCATTTCACAGTCACAACAGTGTTCTAGCTAGGTAAAAAATGCAAAATCACTGACCAATCAACACATTCTTTGCAATCCTTACCTAAAAATAACCGACCAATCAAATCACACGTATGAATTCAGCCCGTATTGACATGTAAACATGATTGAGGGAGGATTAGGCCAGTGCAAATTCTGTGAAGTATTGCTTTAAAGTTGCAGATAGGTAAAGATGATGACAAAAAGGAATCGAAATATCAAAAATATATTTATTAAGCTTCAATTTAGTACCAATATTATGGCGAATGAGGTCAAGACACCAATACAAAACTATTTTGAAAAAGTGTTGTATGAAAATTTGACATTTTAGATTCCTCCCTTGTGGTTTTTAGAGTACTCGGAAAAAAAATAAAAATCGTAACAAGCCCCTGTGGTTTACCTGGCAAATTTTGTTGTCAGTAAAATGGCGGTATCTGTTTCCGTGGCAAATAAAAACAAGGCCGATATANGGGATGGAAACGAATATAAAATCCCGGACT
>NZ_CAHJWD020000458.1 GCF_903642095.1 Bathymodiolus brooksi thiotrophic gill symbiont
CATCTACTGATCTACCCAATACATGCAGAGACATAATTGTGTTATATGTCTCTGATACATGAATAAGTAATACATGGATATTCAATATTTTGTTTTGTACATGACGCCCAGGACCAGGTACAAGATTGTGTGATACTGATAGTGATAGAAGTTGACATGGATAATTACACCATTTTACAATTGATTAGCAATCACTTCACAGAAACCTTTTTTTTATATATGAAATAAACAATTGATTAATTATCGAATCGACGACAAATTTAGTTTACTTTAATTAAATAAAGCTTAAAATTATATTGTTTTCATATTTGCCTTCGATAGAGTTAACAAATATTGTTACCTCCCTTTATCGGTGCGCCGGATCACTTGAGTGTTTTATTGTTTTCGAAATTGATTAAATATTGAGTACGTACACTTCGACATGAAAGTTCTAGAATATACGCGTCAATAAATTCACAGTTGAAAACATATTAATAAAGAGCAGATAATAAAGATATATGATTTTGCTACGAGACCAATGAAAAACTTGACAGAAGACGATGATTTACAATTTTACACCATTGGCCAACAGGAATCGTCAATTTTCCGCGTTTTATCTTGTCTTAATCTCCATTGTTGGCTGTATAGTAGCTCTCGTAGCACTTTTCTTAAACAAAAACAAAAAATCTTTCAGAAAATATCCAGTTTTTAATTCAACTTTCACTCTAAATACTAGAACTTTTCGAAATTAGTTAAGGCACTGATTGTAGTCACGTGACCATCATTTTATCAACAGAAATCCACGTTGACTCGCACAAAGTTGAAACATTTTCACTTTCGAACATGTATAAATAACTGGTTGCAATATGCATCAAATATTGTTATGTTTTACTCATTAATTTGTATTACATACCTGACCCCCCTTTTTTATTGCATGCAATCTTAGAAACAGCCTTAACACACCTGCGTAACCCCCCCTCCCCTAAAAAAAAGCAACGACAGAGCAGGTGTGTAT
>NZ_CAHJWD020000459.1 GCF_903642095.1 Bathymodiolus brooksi thiotrophic gill symbiont
AGTTGCCGTTAAATCCATCAAAACATCAGCTGCCATATTTAAATGACGAGGAATTTTTAAATCCAACAAACCTTGTGCCAATTCTGGAAAATCTAGCAAACAGCGTGCAGTGAAGACCATGGCGACTTCAGGTAAGTCTTGCCAAATACAATCAAGCCAAAGTTTACCATTTCGTGTTTGAATGATTGAACAATCATCGCTGATAATATGCTTTAGAACAAAATATTCTGCCATTAAATCTACTGCGGTATTGCTATATCCTTCATTATTGTAGTTAATTTCTAATCGTTGAAGGAATTGCTGATTGATGTCGTTAATTTTTGGGAATAAATTTGATTTTTGGCAAGATAGTAGTTTTTCTAAGTTAATTGCAACACCAATACTGGTTAATCCTAAAAAATAATAATGGGCATCGTCTATGGGCGGGTTTTTCCAAGAGTGTTCATAACTTCTGCGATAATATTCATCAAATAACGCCTCTTTACTTGTTGAGGTATTGCCCTGTTGAATGGCATCTCCTAGCATGGCGGCAAAAAAAGTTCTTTTCCTAATGTCAATCTGCTTGAGTTTGCTACTAAAAGTGGGTAAATCAGGTAATTTTGACGAATCATTAATAAATTGTTTGGCGATGGCGTAATTATCCTCATCACTCAAGGGCTTTAAATTAAGAATATTCGTATTGGATATTAAATGTTCAAAATTTGCCAATGTATTGCCACTACCACTGGTTAAAGTTTCATACCAATTATTCGGTGTTTTGGTGTTTCTTTCTAATAATAGCACTCTGATTTTGCACTGATGCGTGCGTGCTTTTTCATCAAAATATGACAATAAACTTTTAACTGTTTGAATATAACTGCCTGCATAATCAATCACGATAAAGGTATTTACGCTTGGATACCATTGAGAGAAGTCGTGCGTATTTGTATTGGCATCAATGTGAAAAAAACCTTTGTCCCAAAATGGATCAACTGAGTTATGGCAAAAATGATATGCCAGTCTGCTTTTGCCTGCACCGCCCTGTTCACAGATCGACAACCAACTAAAAGATGGCTCGCTATCAACAAACTGTGCTAATATTCCTTGTTCCTCGTGTCTGCCAATAAAGGGAATAAAGGCGCTGTTATAGCGAAATCTTTGTAATTTTGTATCTGATTGTGTTGGTTTTTCAAGGCGTAATGGCAGTATTTCTTCCATTGTCTTGAGTTTTTCAACAATGTCATTTAGTTGTGTTGATACTTGTTCAACTAATTTTAGAATTTCTTTATTTTGCTGATATACTACGCCAATTGCTTGTAATTTTGCGTCAATCTTTGCTAAATTCGCTGTATTAAGTTTGCCTGCTTTAATGTCTTTTAAGAATTCACGAGTGTTAATACCTTTCTCTAGTTCATCAAAATACCATTTTAACGCTTGTGCCAATTTTGGGTGTTGTTTGATTTTCTCTTGTAAAGATTGATTTAACTCGCTTTGTGCCTTATTTGTTACATTTTTAGCCAGCTGATAAATAACTGATAAAACAGATTTAATCAAAAGTTTGGGCAGTCCAAAGTCTTGATGCAGATACTCAACCAACTTGGTTTTTATCGTGTCATCTAATAACAAAGCACCAAAGCCGCCTTGGTCATTAAGTTTTCCAATAATATCGTCTAAATCTTCTGCCATTTCAACTTTTACGAATACCCAAATTAATTATATATATTGCTCTATAAATTTTCTAAAATTTTTGTGTGACATAATCTGCGTGCCGTCGCAATTAAATGACATTGATACGGTTGAATTAAATAGATTGATGGTAATTGTGCGTAAATAATAGCCTTCTAAATGACGCAACTTAGGAATATGTTCCAGAATAAAACGCAAGTCGTTGATGTTGGTTAATTGCCCCATTTTTTGATTGCGTTCGAGTAAAGATTGTTGCCATTGTGGAGAAAGGATTTCAAATGAATTGTCTTGCTCAAGCAGTTTGTAAATACGCTTAATCAACTTACTTTTTTCTTTTAAAGCAATCTTATTAAAATGAAAATTTACATACTCGGGGCTGAGCAAATCCTCTGCTAAATGCACCTCAGTATTAAGTGGGTCAAAAACACTGGACAACCGAACTTCGGTATTGTTCAAGCCAATTACCAAACGGTAGGCACCTGTTTCAAGTAATAAATACAGCCAAACCCTTGCCAGCTCTTCAATGTTTTCATCCACAACATTGAAAGCCCGTTCACGGTTATAAACACTTTCACGCAGGCTTTTATCGCCCTTGATAGAGTGCATTAAATTGTTATTAAAATAATAGCCAACAAGAGCGTCTTTTTTCTTCATATAAATAACCGTTTGGGTTGCAAGTAACCATTTTCTATCTGTCCAATGCCTAGAAAAATGGTATTTTCGTCAAACATTTTAACCAAATTATCAGCTTGGTTTTCAATTTTAATTTTTCTGCCATAACGAATGTCTATACTTTGTTGTTTGTCAATGGTAACGCTGTGAATACTAGGCAACATTGCTTCACTTGGAAAAATTTTAGCGTCCAATTGTTCAAAATCTGCATCGGTATCGCCTATTAAAGTTTCCAAATCAGCAAACTTAATCGCTTGCGTAATATCGATGTGGGCAAACCCCGTGCGGCGTAATTCAATAACATGTGCACCACAGCCTAATTTTTCGCCAATATCAGCAATCAGTGAACGAATATAAGTGCCCTTAGAACACGACACTTCTAAACTTATTATGCCATTTTCATAGCCTAAAAAGTCAAGTTTGTGAATGGTAACCGAGCGGGCTTTGCGTTCAATCTCAATACCTTGCCTAGCAAGTTTGTATAAAGGTTGCCCATCTTTTTTAAGCGCCGAATACATCGGCGGCACTTGCTCAATATCACCTTGAAAACTCAATGCAGTATCCAGCACTTGCGCTTCACTGATTTGCTCAAAGTTTTTTATTGCAGTAATTTCACCTTCACAATCCAGCGTATCCGTCGTTTGCCCAAGTTGCCCACGCACAAAATATCGTTTGTCGTCATTAAGCAAAAACCCTGCAACTTTTGTAGCCTGCCCCAAACAAATCGGCAATATGCCACTTGCCAAAGGGTCTAATGCACCCGTATGCCCTGCTTTTTTAGCAAAAAATAAGCGTTTAACTTTTTGTAAAGCGGCGTTAGAGCTCAATCCTGTGTCTTTATCCAGCAGAATAATGCCATTAATGTCCCTGCCTTTTGCGTTGCGTCTTGACACCAGTCAAATTTAAAGTTTGGACAATAAATCATCAATTCTAGCACCTGTGTTTGGCGCTGAATCATAAATAAACTTGAGGGCTGGTGTATGGCGTAAGTCTAAAGTTTTGGATAAACGAGAACGGAAAAAACCGCTGGCTTTGTAAAGCAAGGGTGCAACAATATTTTGTTGGTCTTCTGGCACTGTATAAAAAACCTTGGCACTACTTAAATCACGACTGCTTAAAACATCGGTAATGCTCACCATTTGCAATCTAGGGTCTTTGGTTTCTTTTTTTAACAACATCACTAATTCTCGGCGAATCAACTCATTAATTCTTTCAACTCTATAAGAAGTTTGCTCTGCCATTTGTGAATGCTAAAGCGTGCGTGCCCTTTCAATACGCTCAAAGACTTCAATTTGGTCGCCTGCTTCTACATCATAGCCTGCCACGCCGATACCACATTCTGTGCCTGATTTGACTTCTTTAACATCGTCTTTAAAGCGTCTAAGTGATTCTAACTCACCTTCAAATACCACCACACTATCACGCAATACACGAATTGGGCTGTCTTTTCTAACTACACCTTCTTCAACTATACAACCGGCAATATCACCCAATTTTTGTGATTTAAACACTTCTTTCACATTGGCAATACCAATAATATTTTCACTTAATTCAGGGCTAAGCAGTCCACTCATAATTGCCCTTACATCATCAATTAAGTTGTAGATGATTGAATAGTATTCAATTCGCACTCCTTCATTATCGGCGGTCTTGCGTGCCATTGCATCGGCACGAACATTAAAACCAAGCACCAATGCACCTGAGGTGGCTGCTAAGTTAATATCGGTATTATTAATGCCACCTACACCGCTTAAAACGACTTTTACGCGTACTTCGTCAGTTGATAATTCTTCGAGTGCTTCAACCAATGCTTGTGCTGAACCTCTAACATCAGATTTAAGCAACACATTAACGGTAGAAACATCGCCTTCTTCCATCTTCTGTAAGAAGTTTTCCATCTTTAATGCTTGCTGTTTTTGTAGTGCAGCCTCACGGTCGCGTGCTTTTCTGAAATCAGCCACTTCTCGTGCTTTGCGTTCTGTCTCCACCACCAAAACTTCATCACCTGAATCTGGTACACCTGACAAACCAAGCACTTCAACTGGCATTGAGGGACTAGCTTCTTGTAAAATTTTGCCTTGGTCGTTCACAATTTGCTTAACCTTGCCGTATTCTAAACCAGCAATCATAATATCACCTTTCTTCAAAGTGCCTGATTGCACAAGAATTGTTGTTACCTTGCCACGACCTTTCTCAAGGCGTGCTTCCAATACGGTGCCTTGTGCTGGACCTTCAAAAATTGCTGAAAATTCTGACATTTCAGAAGTTAGAGTAATAGCATCTAAAAGTGCATCAATGCCTTCGCCTGTATGTGCTGATACGCCCACCATAATCACATCGCCACCCCAGTCTTCTGAGATGACTTCATGCAAAGAAAGCTCTTGTCTAACTTTATCAAGGTCTGCACCTTCTTTGTCAATTTTATTCACTGCAACAATAATTGGTACGCCTGCTTTCTTTGCATGTTTAATTGACTCAATCGTTTGTGGCATAACGCCATCATCAGCCGCTACTACAAGAATAATAATATCGGTTGTGCTTGCCCCACGAGAGCGCATTTTTGAAAATGCCGCATGTCCCGGTGTGTCAATGAAAACAATATCGTTGCCGTTTGAACGCACTTGGTAAGCACCAATGTGCTGAGTAATACCACCAGCCTCTCCATCAACAACTTTTGCCTTACGAATGTAATCCAATAATGATGTTTTACCGTGATCAACATGCCCCATAATCGTGACTACTGGTGGTCTAGGTATCTCGTTGCCAGTTACTTTTGCTTTTTCAATAACAGCATCTTCAATGGTCTCTTCTTTACTGACAACACCTATGTGCCCCATTTCTTCAACCACCAAAAGTGCAGTGTCTTGATCAATTACATCATTCAGCGTGACCATTACACCCATACCCATCAATACTTTGAGAATTTCTCCAGCTTTGGTGGTCATTTTTTGTGCCAAGTCAACGACCTTAATATTATCAGGCACTGCCACTTCACGAATTACCTTTTCAATCGGTTTTTGAAAGCCGTGTTGTGCTTGCTCTTCTTGAATTTTTTGACTGAGGCGAGTCCTGTCTTTCTTTTTTAATTTTCTGTTTGTTTTTTTGGCAACATGCAATTGTGTACGCCCTGATCCTGCCGCTGAGTTTGCGTTGCGTAGTCGTTTTGGCTTTTTGACATCTTTTGAGGTGTTTTTTTCGGGTGTTTCAGTAACTTTTTTAGTATTGTCTGTCTTATTCTCAATCGCTTTTTCAGTATCGCCTGTCTTTTTATCGGTAACTTCTTCAGTATTGCTTTCTTTTTGCTGTGCTTGTATTTGCTGTTGCTTTAAATCTTCTACCTCTTGCTTTTGCTTCTGAATCATTTCTTTGCGCTTAGCATCTTGTTCTGCTAATTTTGCATCTGCATCACGCCCAGCCTCTAATGCCGCTTGTGCCGCTTGCGCTGCTTGCATTTCTTCATTGTCTTGAGTGCTTTCAGGTGCTAGTTTTTTAGCACGGGTTGCCTTAATTTTAATCTTAACGCCTCCACCCGTGCTTACGCTTGCCTTCACACCTGGTTGGCGAGAAACAGAGATACTAGATTTACTTGAACGCTTTGACAAACTACTCATTAAAACTTTGCGCTCTTCTCCTGAAATCTCAGAATCAGCAGCTTTACCTTCAATGCCAGCATTTGCTAAAATTGTGATAACTTCTTCTTCAGTCTTTTTCAGTAACTTAGAGAGTGATTGAACTGTATGTGCCATAGCGTTTGCCTTTGTTTTAATTTATTAAGAATTAATGCTTAAAGAATTATTTAAACCATCCTTCATTTTCTCTTGCAGTTATAATCATAGTTGATGCCACTTCCTTGTCCATCTTTTGAATATCTAATAATTCATCAATTGACAATTCTGCTAAATTTTCTACTGTCGTAATTTCTGCCTCAATTAACACCTGTGCCAAATCCTCACTAACGCCTTCAACACTCATTAGCAAGTCAGAAGATTCTGAATCACCTAAAGCTTGGACAAGTTGTGCATCGGAAGCACGCTCTTGCAACTCTTCAACCATTGAGACATCAAACTCTTCAATATTTTCCAAACTGGTGGCATCGGCATCGGCAATATCATCAACACTAACAAAGCCTTCATCAATTAATACACCTGCTACTTCAGAGTCAACGCCTAATTGTTCAGCTAATTTGTTGCTAATTTTTTGATTCTCTTTCTCTTGTTTATCATTGGATTCACTCGTTGACATTACATTTAGCTTCCAGTCAGTAAGACGCGATGCCAATTTAATATTTTGACCACCACGGCCAATTGCCAATGCCAACTGATCTTCTTCAACGGCAATATCCATTGAGTTTCTATCTTCGTCAACCACAATAGAACTTACTTCTGCTGGTGCCATAGCATTAATCACATATTGTGCAGGGTCTTCATCCCATAAAATAACATCTACACGCTCGCCATTCAATTCATTTGATACTGCTTGCACGCGTGAACCACGCATACCAATGCATGAGCCAATTGGATCTAGGCGTTTGTCTTTGGATTTCACTGCCAACTTTGAGCGTAAACCCGGATCACGACTGGCACCCATAATTTCAATAACACCCTCAGAAATCTCTGGCACTTCCATCTCAAACAATTCAATCATCATTTCAGGCACAGTGCGACTTAAGAAAATCTGTGCGCCTCGTGGGCTTGATTTCACTTCTTTAATATAAGCCTTTAGACGGTCATTCTTACGAATAGATTCGTTTGGAATTAAATCAAATTTAGAAATCATTCCATCGGCGGCACCCATATCAACATAAACATTACCACGATCAACACGCTTCACAGTTACCATGATAACTTCGCCTACACGCTTAGTGTAATCAGCAACAATTACCTCTCTTTCGGCTTCACGCATTTTTTGAATAATAACTTGCTTAACGATTTGTGCAGCGATGCGACCAAACTCTTCGGTCTTCATTGGTTCGCGTACAAAATCGTCCACCTCTACGCCGTTTGCGTCCTTGGCATGAATGTGTAATGTTGCATCAAACTCAGTGCCGTCATCATCCACAAAATTATCACCATCTACAATAACCATCCACTGCCTAAAAGTAGAAAAATCACCCGTTTTCCTATCAATTTCAACATAAGCATCAATATTATGTCGTTTTTTGGTTGCAACTGCCATTGCTTCTTCTAATGCCTCAAAAACATCCTCTTTAGAAATGTTCTTTTCGTTAGAAATTGCCTCAACCATTAAAAATAATTCTTTACTTTCCACTCTCTTCTCCTAAAAATGTGCCACTAAATTTGCTTTTTCAATTAAATCAATATCCAATTTATGGCTACCTGTATTTGTCATTAATTCAATACTGTTGTTGTTTTCACTCACGCTACCGATAACACCCTTAAATTTCCTTTGACCTTTAATTGGTCTTAATAATCTCAAAGTAATATCGTTGCCTAAAAATCTCTGGTAATGCTTAATATGAAATAACGGTCGTTCAATGCCCGGTGATGATACTTCCAAATTATACGGCATTGTAATCGGATCCTCTACATCAAAAATACTACTCAACTGACGCGACACCGTTTCACAATCGCTCAGCCCAATACCCTGCTCTGAATCAATATAAACTCTCAAGATACTGTGCTTACCACTAGCAACATACTCAATGCCCACCAATTCATAGCCCATATCTTCAATTACTGGCTGAATTAATACTTCAATTTTATCCGTAATTTTTGCCATATTAAAACAAACCTTCAATAAAAACCCCCCTAAAAAGGGGGGTCGTGATTATTTGGTAGCGGGGACAGGATTTGAACCTATGACCTTCGGGTTATGAGCCCGACGAGCTACCGAACTGCTCCACCCCGCACTAAAGGAAGTGGATTATACACTGATATAACATTATGTCCAGTAAAAATAAAAATGTGAGCTATATAATAATGATTAACAAAATTCAATTTTTTCCGACTTGGTAAGTTATCAAACCTTATCTTAGTGGGAATAATGTTAGATTTAAGGAATTATTAAGTGGGAAGGGCGGTGATTACTGGCTATTCATTTTATTTTTGAAAATGGCATAACAAAAAACCACTCTATCTCAAGAAGGTTTAAGTTCTTACATAATAAAGGGTCTTGTATAATCATTGTCATGAAAATTGCCATACTAATGGATGATATTGCCAATATCAATCCAAAAAAAGATTCCTCGCTGGCTATGATGCTGGAGGCTGTGCGTCGTGGTTGGGAAGTTTGGACATTTGACACTACGGATTTATTTGCAGACAAAAGTGGTGTTTATGCATACACTTCGCAAACTTTGGTAACTGACAATCTTGAACATTGGTTTGAAAAACGGCCTAGTCAAACAATGCCACTTAGTGATTTTAATGTGATTTTGATGCGCAAAGACCCGCCATTTGATATGAATTATATTTACGCCACCTACTTTTTAGAACAAGCAGAAAAACAAGGGGTGCTGGTTGTCAATAAGCCACAATCTTTGCGTGATGCCAACGAAAAATTATTTGCGCTTAACTTTCCACACTGCATGCCAAAAACACTGGTTAGTAGTAATCAAACACAAATTAACGCCTTTATTAACGAACAAGAAACAGCGGTGGTCAAGCCACTAGATGGCATGGGTGGACACGATATTTTTAAATTCAAAGCAGGCGATGATGAAATAAACACAACCTTGGAACGCCTAACAAATAACGGTAAACGGCCTATTATGGTGCAAGAATTTTTGCCTGATATTGTCAAAGGCGATAAACGCATTCTACTCATTAATGGTAAGCCGATTGATTATTGTCTAGCTCGTATTCCTGCCAAAGGTAATTTCAAGGGCAACCTTGCGGCAGGTGCTACGGGAGTTGGTCAATCACTCAGCAAGCGTGACTATTATTTATGCGAACAAATTGCACCCACGCTAAAGGCTAAAGGCCTGGTGTTTGTTGGATTAGATGTTATTGGTAATTATATTACTGAAATCAATGTAACCAGCCCGACTTGCATTCGTGAACTTGATACACAATTTAATCTAAATATTGCTGGTGTATTATTTGATGCTATTGAGCAAAAAATCAAATCTCAAAAATAACCTTTTAATTATCGAGTTAATACCACACCAAAACCTGCTGCTGCCAATGACAAAAATACATTCAACAAAAGATTAAGGCTGGCTTGCCCATAATGTCCATAACTAATCATTTCAACCGATTCTAAAGACAAAGTTGACATTGTGGTCAAAGAACCTGTCATACCCACTATTAACAGTAAACGATACACCTCACTCAACTCAGCTTTTAAGATAACCCCCACCAACATGCCTGCCAAAAATGAGCCAACAATATTCGCACTCAATGTGCCATAAGGAAAAGCCGACCCAAAAATACCATTCATTAATAGCGTTAAATAATAACGCACACTTGCCCCAATCATTGCACCAATGCCAATCGCCAATACAGTTGGGAAAAAAGTCATTCTGTGCCTCTAAGTTGTTGTAATTTACCTCTAATTTTAATCTCTAACCCTCTATCCACAGGCTGATAATAAACTTGCTCGCCCAAACTATTAGGAAAATAAGTTTGCCCCTTAGTAATGCCACCTACCTCATCATGTGCATAACGATAATTCTCACCATAACCCAACGCATTCATCAAATCCGTTGGTGCATTGCACAAATGCTTAGGCACTGGTAAATCTCCAGTCTCTTGTGCCTCACTCATCGCCTGATTAAATGCCTTGTAAACCGCATTAGATTTAGGTGCAACAGCACAATACACCGCTGCTTGTGCAATTGCTCGATTGCCCTCTTTAGCGCCCACCCGTTCATACACATTCCACGCATTTAAAGCAATTTCCAGTGCCCTAGGATCCGCATTGCCAATATCTTCCGAAGCAATCGCCAGCAATCGCCTAGCAATGGTTTTCGCATCACAACCTGCCACCAACATCCTTGCCATCCAATACAAAGCCCCATCAGGAGACGAACCACGCACCGACTTATGAAAAGCCGATAATTGCTGATAAAAAACATCTCCACCCTTATCAAAAACGCTGATTTTTTCCTGCAACAACTGCCCCACCGATGCCACATCCAACTTACCCAACTTAGCCAGCGCAATTTGCTCAACAACATTAATCAACCGCCGCGCATCTCCGCCACTCGCATTCACAATACACTGCTGTGCATCTTCATCCATCAAAGCCAAATTTTCATGCACCAAAGCCCGTTGCAATATCTGCATCAACTCAGTCGCGTTCAACGGCTCAAGCACATGCACACTTAATCGTGAAAGCAATGCACGATTCAATTCAAACGATGGATTTTCAGTCGTTGCCCCAATCAGCGTAATTAACCCAGATTCAATATGTGGCAAAAACCCATCCTGCTGTGCTTTATTAAACCGATGAATCTCATCCACAAATAACACCGTTTTCTGCCCAATATTTTGAAACTTCTTAGCGTTCTCCACCACCGCCCTAAGTTCCTTCACCCCATCCAACACCGCACTCATCTGTGCAAAATGCCCCTCAACCTGCCGACATATAATCCTTGCCAAAGTCGTCTTCCCCGTGCCAGACGGTCCCCACAAAATCATTGAATGCAAACGCTTATTATCAATCGCCTGTCTCAACGGATGTGCATCACTCAACAAATGCGACTGCCCAAAGAACGCCTCTAAAGTTTGTGGTCTTAAATTTTCAGCTAAAGGTTGCATAATTTATCCATTGAATTGACCCTGCATTTATCAAATACAAGTTTATTTCCTGTTATTATAATCGCCAAGCTGGAATTATGTAAATTGATGTTTGCCTACTTGTATAACATGCAATATTTTAGATTGATAAAATTAAAGAATACAACACTTTTGTATGGTTTTGTTTCAGCAGGAAGTTTTTTATATAAATATGCAAAGACTTCTAACAATTTAAGTGAAAAAGCGTTTTATTCTATAATCCTCAGTTTTATTGGAGTGAATTCCACACTTTATCAACACAATGTTTAGCTATAATTCTTATCTGTAGTTTTTTGGTAACTCAATATATGGCACTGTCTTTATGACTTGGATTGAAACGATATAGCGTGGAAAACTTAAAAAAGTAAGCTATAATGTAACTTTTTTACAATAAGAC
>NZ_CAHJWD020000460.1 GCF_903642095.1 Bathymodiolus brooksi thiotrophic gill symbiont
TCTTGCTTAGCATTGTTAATCGTGCTAATTGCAGAGCCAAAGCGCATATTCTCACGATAACGAACTTCAACAAAAACTAATGTTTGCTCTAATTTATCAAGCATAATGATGTCTATTTCACCAAACTTAGTTAAATAGTTTTGTTCAACAAGTTTTAGCCCATTTTTTTTTAAATATTGAAGTGCTAATTTTTCCGCCTTATTGCCCACTTGTCGTTTTAAACTAAACATTTTATTATGCCTTTATATATAGTAGCCACCCCCATTGGAAACCTAGAAGATATATCCTTTAGAGCGATAGAAACACTCAAAACGGTTGATTTAATTTTAGCAGAAGATACCCGCCACAGTAAAAAATTGCTTAACCATTATGACATTAACACACCCGTTCAAGCTTTTCACGAGCACAATGAATCTGTTAAAACTGCTACTGTGGTGACAGAATTATTGACAGGGAAAAATATCGCACTTATTAGTGATGCAGGCACGCCATTGATTAGTGATCCGGGTTTTGTTCTGGTTAGCGAGGCCAAAAAAATGGGTGTCATAGTTTGCCCTATTCCGGGTGCTTCGGCATTGATTAGTGCTTTAAGCAGTTGTGGTATTGCCAGTGATAGTTTTAGTTTTTTTGGCTTTCTACCAGCTAAATCTAGTGCTCGTATCAAAGCCATTCAAGCAATTTCTCACAGCAGTGAAACGGTTATTTTTTACGAGTCGCCCAAACGAATTTTAGCCTGTGCAAACGACCTGTTGAGTGTGCTAGGCAATGAACGCATTGTTTGTTTTGCTAAAGAAATTACCAAATCTTTTGAAACCATTAAAACCAGCACTTTGCCAGAGTTAATTGAATATTTAATCGAAGATGAAGCACATCAAAAAGGTGAGTTTGTTATTATCATCTCCAGCATTGATAAGCATAATTTAGTTGCAGGTGAGGCACAATTGGATAAAATTCTGCCCATTTTACTTGTTGAAATGGGCACCTCAAAAGCCGCAAAACTGGCGGCAAAAATAACAGGTATTGATAAAAAACATTGTTATCAACGAGCTATTGAATTATGAGTTACTACACACGGCATATTTTCTTTTGTAATAACATTCGTAAAAATGGCAAGGCGTGCTGTTCACAGTTTGGTGCACAACAACTGTATCGTTATGCCAAAGATAAATGCCGAGACCAAGGTAAACTTGGCAAAGGGAAAATTGGTATAAGTGAGTCTCGTTGCCTAGGCAGATGCGAGTTCGGTCCAGTGGCTGTGGTATACCCTGATAATATTTGGTATCAATATATTGACGAAGAGGATATTGATGAAATCATCAATAAGCATTTAATAGCAGGTAAGCCAGTTAATAGATTAAAGATTGATTAAAAAATAGTAAGCTCAACCATTAAAGTGCTTTCACCATTATTGTTTTTGTTGTTAGTAACCATATTCTAAATCTCTTAGTAAGCTCACTTAGGTATAAATAAACTTTATTGTCATAATCCTGTCATATTCATTTATTAAAATTCACCCATAATTTAATAAAAAATGGAGAAAAACACATGATAAATAATTATAAATTAGCAACAACACTTACTTCTGCAGCTATTGTGGTGCTGTCTGTTTCTTCTTATGGTGCATTAGTTTCTAGAGGTCACATTGATATAGTTGGTTCGTCAACGGTTTATCCTTTTGCAACAGTAGTTGCTGAAACTTATGGGAAAAATACGGGTTCTAAAACACCAAAGATTGAATCTACTGGCTCTGGTGGCGGTATGAAGTTGTTTTGCGCTGGGAATGGTATCGCTACGCCAGATATTACCAATTCTTCTCGTAGAATTAAAAGCAGTGAGTATAAAAAATGTCAGAAAAATGGCGTGAAAGATATTGTTGAGGTTAAGATTGGATTTGATGGTATTGCTGTTGCTAATTCTAAGAAAAGCCCAGTTTTTAATTTGACTCGTAGAGAATTATTTCTAGCATTGGCTAAGCAAACCCCAAGTCTAAAAACAGGCGAGTTAGTTGATAACCCATATACAAAGTGGAGTGATATTAACGCAAAGTTACCTAATACAAAGATTGAAGTATTAGGGCCACCACCAACATCTGGAACACGTGATGCATTTGTAGAATTAGCACTACAAGGAGGATGTTTTACCTATAGCTGGATTAAACAAATTAAAAAAGATTCAAAAATTGCTAAAAAAGCTGGAAACAAGTCCCTTGCTTCTCAGTTAAAGAGAAAATATAAAAATATTTGCCATTCAATTCGTGAAGATGGTGCCTATATTGAAGCAGGAGAAAACGACAATCTTATCGTTGAAAAATTAAAGACAAACCCTAATGCATTAGGCGTTTTTGGGTATAGCTTTTTAGACCAGAATAGCGATGTAGTTCAGGGTGCTATTATTGATGGTGTTAAGATTGATTTTGAAGCAATTGCTAATGGCTCGTATCCGATTTCAAGACCTTTGTATTTCTATGTTAAGAAGAGCCATGTTGGGAAGGTACCTGGTATTAAGGAATTCATTGCTGAATTTACCAGTGAAGATGCTTGGGGCGAGGATGGGTATTTGACTGATAAGGGGTTAATCCCACTATCTGATAATGAGCGTCAAAATATGAGCTATTCGGCCAATAATCTAGTACCATTTAAGATGTAGGCAATTAAGTTGGTTACGATTTATAAAGGCTAAAACAAATTCGTTTTAGCCTTTTTTATAGGCATATTTGATGATTATTCATATTTATACGGAAAAAAACTACTAATAGCGACAAGGGTAAGAAAAAAACTTTATTGTCATAATTCTGTCATATTTACTTATTAAACTTCATTAGATTATTTGAGACCTTTGCATAAATATGAATAATCATCAAAAATCCACTTTTTACCAACTTGGTAATTTTTTTAAACCCAGCCTTAGCCTTGCTAGGACAGAGTTTAAAAAAATACCAAGTTCACAAAAATTGAATTCTGTTAATCATTCATATTTATGCAAAGGTCTCTATTTAATAAAAATGACAATCTCATCATTAAAAAATTTAGGGAAAACTTTAATGTATTATCAATGGGTAAAATTAACTAACTGTATGCGTATGATGAGTTTTATATTTAAGGAATTAACATGACCTTTGGAGTCATACTTACTGCACTGATGGCGTTGCTACTTCTAGGGTATTACACTGGAAGGAAGCGTTCAATCAGCTTATCTGATAAGAGTAATCAGCGCCTGCATTCATTGCCACAACACTATGGCTATTTGATCGCATTTTGGAGCGGTGCTCCTGCATTATTAATTTTATTATTTTGGTCTGTTTTAGAGTCATCTGTTATTAACGCTGCGATTGTTGCACAGTTACCAGCACAGTTACAGCAATTATCAGCAGATGAAGTTGAGTTGTTTATTAATGAAATTATTAATTTATCTTACTCAAATGTAGCTATAGACGATGATGTTAAACGCCATGCAGCTCTTTACTACAACGAGTTAATTGAATTTAGCAATTGGGTTAAGTCGACTGCGGTTTTCATTTTAGCGTTTATAGGTATGTTTGTCGCATTAGCTTTTGTTAAACCAGAAATGAAAGCACGCAACTTGGTTGAGAGGTTGATACGCTGGGCTATGATTGGTTGCACCTCAATTGCAGTTTTGACAACTATTGGTATTATATTTTCAGTGATATTTGAATCTATTATTTTCTTTAAAACTGTTAATGTGTTTGATTTTTTATTTGGCACCCACTGGAGTCCCCAAGAGGCTATTCGTGAAGACCAAGTGGGCGGCTCTGGTAGTTTTGGTGCCTTGCCTTTATTTGTTGGCACTTTATTAATTTCATTTATTGCCTTAGTGATTGCTGTACCTTTGGGGCTTATGTCGGCTATATATTTGTCAGAGTATTCGTCACCTAGATTTAGATTATTTGCCAAGCCAGTTTTAGAAATTCTGGCTGGCATCCCAACGGTTGTCTATGGTTTTTTCGCTGCGATAACAGTCGCCCCTTTTATTCGTGATTTGGGCGAGTCGCTTGGTTTAAGTTTGTCATCTGAAAGCGCATTAGCAGCGGGCATCGTAATGGGTGTAATGATTATTCCGTTTGTGTCTTCATTGTCAGATGATGTTATTTCTGCTGTGCCACAATCAATGCGCGATGGTTCATATGCAATGGGTGCTACTAAATCTGAAACTATCAAACAAGTGATTATTCCTGCCGCACTTCCTGGTATTGTTAGTGGCGTGTTATTAGCGGCTTCTCGTGCAATTGGTGAGACGATGATTGTGGTTATGGCGGCTGGACTATCGGCAAATTTAACATTCAATCCTTTAGAAGCAGTGACGACAGTTACAGTACAAATGGTGGCCTTATTAACAGGCGACCAAGAGTTTGACAGTACAAAAACGCTCGCAGCATTTGCGTTGGGACTGGGGCTATTCTTAACCACATTGGTGCTTAATATTATCTCATTATATGTAGTGCGTAAATATCGCGAACAATATGATTAGTAATACAAAAAAAATAAAAAATAAATTAGCCAAACGCTATGCAAAGGAAAAGCGTTTTCAAATTTATGGGTTAAGCGCTATTGCTATTAGTATTGCATTTTTGTTGTCATTATTGATAAATATTTCAACAACAGGGTTTCCAGCTTTTCAACAAACTTATATCAATATTGATGTTGATATAGACAGTAAATTGTTAAACTTAGATGGCAAATATAGTGAGAAGGCGTTATTTAGCGCTAATTATAGAAAAGTTGTTAACCAGTCACTAAAAACATTATTTCCCGGCGTTAATGGCAGAAAACAAAAAAAAGCGCTTAGGCAATTAATCAGTAAAAGTGCAAGATACCAACTTAGAGATTTTGTTATTAATAATCCTGATGTTATTGATACTAAACAATCTTTATGGTTTTTAGCTAGAGACGATGTTGATGTATTTATGAAAGGGGGCATTGACAGGTCTTTGCCAGAATCAGATCGTAGGCTTAAAAATTTCCAACTGGCTTGGATTGATAGGTTATTGGCTGAAAATCGCCTTGAAAAACGATTTAATATCAACTTCTTTACTCAAGGAGACTCTAGAGAGCCTGAACAGGCGGGGATTAAAGGGGCAATGATTGGATCATTTTTGACAATGCTGGTAACCATGTTTTTGTCTTTTCCAATTGGCGTTTCAGCGGCTATATATCTTGAAGAATTTGCACCAAAAAATAATAGATGGGTAGATATTATTGAGATTAATATTAATAATTTGGCTGCCGTGCCTTCCATTGTTTTTGGATTGTTGGGATTAGCAGTGTTTATTGGCTTTTTTGGGATTCCGAGGTCAATTCCATTGATTGGGGGCTTGGTATTAACATTAATGACTCTCCCTACTATCATTATCTCCTCTAGGGCAGCATTAAAGGCTGTCTCCCCATCTATCCGTGAGGCGGCATTAGGTTTGGGTGCATCACGCGTACAAACCACCTTTCATCATGTTGTTCCAGCTGCTATGCCGGGTATACTAACAGGTACTATTATTGGCATGGCACAAGCATTGGGTGAAACTGCACCACTGTTAATGATTGGTATGGTTGCCTTTATTGCAGATGTACCTCAAAGTATTGCAGACCCATCTACGGTGCTTCCAGTGCAAATATACTTATGGTCTGATTCACCAGAACGCGCATTTACAGAGAGAACTTCAGCGGCTATCATGGTGTTGTTAGGGCTTTTAATCGTAATGAACCTGTTAGCTGTAATAATGCGTAGAAAATTTGAAAAAAAACGGTAGAATAAAGTTATGATAAATATAGAAAAGCGTGAAGAATTTGATATAGAAATTGACAAAACTGTTGGTAAGCCTTTTATTAATGATGCAAAATTTTCCACTCGTAATGTTGATGTTTTTTATGGTGAAAAACAAGCCATATTTGATGCAAATATAGATATTGGGAAAAATCAAATTATTGCGATGATTGGCTCATCTGGGTGTGGAAAATCTACCTTTCTACGATGTCTTAATCGTATGAACGATACTATTCAAGATTGCCACATAAGTGGCGATATTAGACTAGACGATGAAGACATTTATCAGAAACAACAAGACCCTGTTTTGCTACGCGCACGGGTCGGAATGGTTTTTCAAAAGCCAAATCCATTTCCAAAATCTATTTACGACAATGTTGCCTATGGGGCAAAATTACATGGATTAGCAAGCAGTAAGATTGAGCTTGATGAGTTGGTAGAAAAAAGTTTAATTCGAGCAGGTCTTTTTAAAGAGGTTAAAGATTCATTGCATAAACCAGGCACTAGTCTTTCTGGCGGTCAACAGCAACGATTATGTATTGCTAGAACGATTGCTATTGACCCAGAAGTTATTTTGATGGATGAACCAACTTCTGCACTTGACCCAATTGCTACTGCTGTTATCGAAGAGTTAATGATTGATTTAAGTAAGAAATACACCATTGCAATAGTCACGCACTCTATGCAACAGGCGGCTAGAGTATCACAAAGAACCGCTTACTTTCACTTAGGTTATGTGGTTGAAGTGAATGATACAAATATTGTATTTACCAACCCAGAACATCAATTGACTGAAAATTATATTACTGGTAGGTTTGGATAATAATTAGGAGACTATTCATGGAAACACAACAACATATTTCACGACAGTATAACCAAGAGTTAGAGAGCGTTAAAAGTAAAGTTTTAAAGATGGGTGGGTTGGTTGAGGACCAAGTAGAAAAGTCCATTAGCGCACTTATTGAGCAGAATAGTGAGTTAGCAAAAGAGGTTGCAGAGTCAGATTATAAAATTAATAAAATTGAAGTTGAAATTGATGAAAGTTGTGCCCAACTTATTGCTAAAAGGCAACCTGCTGCAGGAGACCTTAGACTTGTTATCGCAATTATTAAGGTTATCACAGACCTTGAGCGTATTGGCGATGAGGCAGAAAAAATTGGTCGTTACACACAAAAATTAACTTCTATGAAAGATGATGTTAATATGTACGCAGAACTTTCTAGATTGGGTGACAAGGTAATTACTATTTTACGAGATGCACTGGATGCATTTGCCCGTATGGATGTAGAACAGGCGGCTAGAATAGCTGAAACTGATAGACAAATCGATGAAGAGTTTGACCGGGTTTCCAGAATATTGGTCACACATATGATGGAAAATTCCCGTAATATTAAAACTATGTTACATGTTATTTGGTGTGCTAGAGCTTTAGAGAGAATTGGTGACCATTCTCAGAATATTTGTGAGTATGTGGTTTACTTGGTTAAAGGTAAAGATGTTCGCCATATTGAACTGGAGTAGGAGAATCGTATGAATGACGCTATGTTTACAATCTTAATTGTTGAAGATGATAAGGCGATAATAGAAATGCTGAGTGTATTTCTTCAAGCTAAACAGTACAACATACTCAAGGCTAATACAGGTTCTCAAGCAATAAGTCTATTGGGTGATAATGATGTAGATTTAGTGTTGCTTGATTGGATGTTGCCAGATGTTGATGGCACTCAACTGATTGGCAAAATCAGAAAGTTTGAGGGTTTTCAGTATTTACCAATTATGATGTTAACAGCAAAATCTAGTGAAGAAGATAAAGTGAAAGGGTTTGATATGGGTGCCGATGACTATATGACTAAACCAGTATTGTTAAAAGAGTTAGATGCGCGTATTCGTTCTTTATTGCGTAGGTCACAAGGGCTTACTACTAGTGATGAGTTAATTATTGACAACATTGTTATTAATCCAGTGCAACAATTATTAACCATCGGTGGCGAAGCTATTACTATTGGATCCACTGAGTTTCGATTGTTACACTTTTTGATGAAAAATAAAAACAGGGTGTTTAATCGCCCTCAGTTACTTGATGAGGTTTGGGGAAGATTTGTTGCTATAGACGAACGCACTGTTGATGTCCATATTTTAAGACTGAGAAAAATATTAAAACCTTGTGAGGCAGATAAGTGCATCCAAACTGTACGCAATACGGGCTATCGATTTAGTGCTAATATAACGCCATGAAGCCCTCTATTTTGTCTATTGAAAAGTGGCGCATAGCGATTGTTATATTTGTAATACTGGTTAGTGGCTTACTAACAGATGCTTGGCTAATAAGCATAGCATTAAGTTTGTTTGGCTATATTGTTTGGATGTATTACAAACTTCACCAGTTCTACATTTGGATAACCAATGGAACTAACCAAAATAATGTGCCAGATAGTGCTGGAATATGGGACAAGATTAACTACCAAGTGCTACAAGACAAAAATAAAAGTAGTAATAGAAAAAGGCGTATGAATGCTTTGTTAAAACGCTCACAAAGTATTTTAAAAGGGTTTCCTTATGCCACTATTGTTCTTAATCAAAACAATGAAGTTGATTGGAGTAATAGCAAATCTAGTATTTTGTTAAATATTGTCAAAAGTGATAGGGGGCAGCGTATTAACAATTTAATCCGTTCCCCTAAGTTGTACAAGTTATTGAATTCTAATGAAGACGGTAGCGAGATTGAAATAGAGTCCCCTAAAGACTCATCCATACAGTTGTTGTTAAAAATTATTGCCATTAGCTCTGACTCAAAGTTGTTAATCGCACGCGATATAATGCAAAGAAACAAAACATTGGAAATGCGTAAAAGTTTCATTTCAAATGCATCGCATGAATTGCGTACACCACTAACGGTAATCTCAGGTTATCTGGAAATGATTAAAGAATATAAGAGCTTGCCAAAAGCATTGATCAGTCCAATTAATGCTTCATACGAACAAACTGAACGAATGCAAAATATTATTGAAGACTTATTAACGCTTTCACGCCTAGAAAGCACCGATGATATTCAAGATATTAGCACAAGCATAAATATGAAAAAGGTTATCAATCATGTGTGTCAAGATTTAAATCAAGCAGTTATGGTAGAGATTAATACCGATGAGGTGATGGTTGGTGTTGAAACAGAGATTATTAGTTTATGCACCAACCTAATACAAAATGCAATATTCTACACCCCAAAAGGGACAAAAATCATTGTCAGGTGGTATGCGAACAGTAGTAACAAGTTATGTTTTAGTGTCCAAGATTTTGGCAAAGGAATTCCAAATAAGCATTTAGTGCATTTAACAGAAAGGTTTTATCGGGCTGATAAAGGTAGGTCTAAAGAGCAAGGGGGCACAGGTTTAGGATTGGCCATTGTTAGCCACATTGCCCAGAGACATAATGCAGTATTAACTATTGATAGCAAAGTAGGTAGTGGCTCGACATTTAAAGTTTGTTTCTTAGTCAACAACTGATGAAACTCTCGCCGAATATTTAATGGTAGACAAACCTGTCAAATACCTACAGACTGATTGAGCTTTTGATATAACTGTTTAGTTTGCTTTTTTAAATCAGTAAGTGTGCCATTGTTTTCAATAATGTCACAAGGTAATTCTGCAGAAATTTTTAACCTATTTTCGTGACTAGTTTGCATAGAAATCATCTTTTTTGCTTGTTTTTCGTCAATATTTTCACGATTTTTCAGTCTTTTTAATTGTTTTTCCTCATTGCAGGTCAAAATAATGACTCTATCGAATAGATAAGCTAAGTTTCTCTCTATAAGTAGTGGAATTTCTACAATATTTAAGGGTTTTTGTGAACTTTTTTGCCATTCTTGCATTGTTTTCAATATTTTTGGATGCAAAATGACTTCAATGCAATTTTTATTACTTTCATTCTCTAATAAAATGGCTCGCAACACTTGTCGATTAAGTTCATCATCTTGATTAAGAATTTTTTCGCCAAAGGCATCTACCAGTTCTCTAAGGCCATCTGAGCCAGGCGTAGTCACTTGTTTAGAAATATCATCAAGCCGAACAACATCAGCGCCTAACTCAGCAAAAACCTGAGCCATCTGTGACTTTCCGCAAGCAATGCCACCCGTTAGTGCAATTTTAAGAATATTCATAAGTGTTAATTTTAACACCCAAACTGTAATTATCTATTGACTTCTATAGTAAAAGTCCCGATAATACCGCCCTACGGTTATGTAGCTCAGCTGGTTAGAGCACAGCATTCATAATGCTGGGGTCGGTGGTTCAAGTCCACCTATAACCACCATATTTAAACTTATGATAAAAAAGTATTCATTTTTTAAAATAAGGTTGTATAATTCTCGCATTATGCCGAAGTAGCACAGTTGGTAGTGCAACTGACTTGTAATCAGTAGGTCGCCAGTTCGAGCCCGGCCTTCGGCACCATATATTAAAAAAGGTTATCGCTAAGATAGCCTTTTTTTTCGCCCAAAGACAAGGATTGCTACTGCTTTTTGTAACAGACCTTACCCCTTAAAAACAACCTTCAGTTGGGTGTCATGGTTCAACCTTGACAAAAGCCTAGTTTAGCTACCGAGTTTTATACTTACGGGAAATAGGGTATTCCTGAGTTTATTGATAGCGTGGGCGTTTTCGTAGGTGTTGATAATTGGATAGTTTTTGCGTATAATTATTCAGTTTTGTTCAAGGAAATATTAATATGTCATCACGCAGAAATTTAGCAAATGCAATTCGTGCTTTAAGCATGGATGCTGTTCAGAAAGCCAATTCAGGACATCCAGGTGCGCCAATGGGGATGGCAGATATTGCCGAAGTGCTTTGGAATGATCATATGAAATACAACCCAAACAATGCTAAGTGGGCAGACAGAGACAGATTTGTGTTGTCTAATGGACATGGCTCAATGTTGATTTATTCCTTATTGCATTTAACGGGTTTTGGGTTGACGATAGATGATATTAAAGGCTTCCGTCAGTTGCATTCAAAGACCGCAGGTCATCCTGAATATGGCTATGCAGATGGTATTGAAACCACAACGGGTCCGCTCGGACAGGGTGTTACGAATGCAGTGGGTATGGCGATCGCAGAACGCACATTGGCAGCACAATTTAACAAACCAGGGCATGAAATTGTCAATCACAATACTTTTGTTTTTATGGGCGATGGTTGTTTGATGGAGGGTTTGTCGCACGAGTCTTGTGCTATGGCAGGCACCTTGGGTTTGGGTAAATTGACGGCTTTTTGGGACGATAATGACATTTCTATTGATGGCCATATTGGTGATTGGATGGAGCAAGGTGTTCCGGGTCGTTTCAACTCTTATGGTTGGCATGTGGTGGCAGTTGATGGGCATGATGCAGATGCAATTAGTAAAGCTATCACTGAGGCGAAAGCAGTAACGGACAAGCCGAGCTTGATTTGCTGTAAGACTACGATTGGTTTTGGTTCGCCAAATCTTGCAGGCACACATGATTGTCATGGTGCGCCGCTGGGTGATGATGAAATCGCAGCAACACGCAAGCAATTGGGTTGGGATCATGCCCCGTTTGAAATTCCTGCTGATGTTTACGCAGGCTGGGACCATAAAGCACAGGGTGCAGTAGATGAAAGCGCTTGGAATGATAAATTTGGTGCTTATAAAACAGAGTTTCCAGCCGAAGCGGCTGAGTTTGAACGCCGTATGGCAGGCGACCTTCCAGCGAATTTTGTAGTTGAAATGGATAAGTTTATTGCTAAAACTCAAGATGAAATGCCAACGATTGCATCGCGCCAAGCATCACAAAGAGCGATTGAGGCGATGGGGCCATTATTACCAGAAATGTTTGGTGGTTCTGCAGATTTAACAGGCTCTAATTTGACAAACTGGTCAGGCACTGTCAAAGTTAACAAAGAAAATGCAAATGGCAACTACCTTTCATGGGGTGTGCGTGAATTTGGTATGGCACACATGATGAATGGTATGGTTTTGCACGGTGGCTTCAAAGTTTACGGTGCAACTTTCTTTATGTTTATGGAATTTATGCGTAACGCACTGAGAATGTCAGCACTGATGAAAATTGGCACAATTTATGTTTATACACATGATTCTATTGGCTTAGGCGAAGATGGTCCAACCCACCAAGCGGTTGAGCAATTATCCACCATGCGGGTTATTCCGGGCTTCCAAACTTGGAGAGGTTGTGATGCGGTTGAATCAGCAGTATCTTGGAAAATGGCAATGCTTCGTGGCAATGCACCAACGGCATTAATATTCTCACGCCAAGCACTAACAGCAATGCAGAGAACTGCTGAGCAAGTTGCCAATATTGAAAAAGGCGGCTATGTGCTTAAAGATTGTGATGGTAATGCAGATGTTATTTTCATCTCAACAGGCTCTGAAGTAGGCTTGGCAGTTGAAGCTGCCGAGGCGATGGATGCGAATGTTCGTGTGGTTTCAATGCCGTGCTGTGAGGCGTTTGATGCACAAGACCAAGCCTATAGAGACGCTGTTTTAACGCCGGGCGTGAAACGCGTGGCAATCGAGGCGGGCGTGGCACAATCTTGGTATAAGTATGTTGGTTTAGACGGTGGCTTGGTTTGTATGAAGTCATTTGGTGAATCTGCACCTGCACCTGAGTTGTTTAAAGAGTTTGGTTTTACCGTTGATAATGTGATTGCGACTGCGAAAGCAGTTATCGGTTAAACAAAAAAAAGGTAAGTAAATTTAATTTAATAAAGGAGTAAGAGATGATAAAAGTAGGTATTAATGGTTTTGGTCGTATTGGTCGCATGGTTTTTCGTGCAATTAAAAAGGATTTTCCAGAATTAGAAGTAGTTGGTATTAACGACTTGTTAGACAATGATTATTTAGCATATATGCTAAAGTATGATACGGCACAAGGTCGTTTCGATGGTGTTGTTGAAGTTGAAGGTGATAATTTTATTATTGATGGTAAGAAAATTCGTCTTTCTGCTGAGCGTAATCCAGCTGATCTTAAATGGGGTGATATTGATGTAGATGTTGCCATTGATTGCACGGGTTTTTTCTTAACCGAAGAGTCTTGTCAAGCACACATTGATGCTGGCGCTAAAAAAGTGGTTCAATCGGCACCCGCTAAAGACAGCACACCAATGTTTGTATATGGCGTTAACCACGATTCTTATGAGGGTCAGTCTATTGTTTCAGCGGCCTCTTGCACCACTAACTGTTTGGCACCAATTGCTAAGATTATCAATGATAATTGGGGTCTTAAGCGTGGATTAATGACAACAGTTCATGCTTCAACAGCAACACAAAAAACCGTTGATGGCCCTTCAATGAAAGATTGGAGAGGTGGTCGTGCGGTATTTGAGAACATTATTCCTTCGTCAACAGGTGCTGCTAAGGCGGTTGGTATTGTATTGCCGGAATTAAATGGCAAACTAACAGGTATGGCTTTCCGCATCCCTTCAGTTGATGTTTCTGTGGTTGATTTAACTTGTGAATTAGACAAGAGCGTTTCTTATGAAGAAATTTGTGCAACCATTAAAACAGCGTCAGAGACCACAATGAAAGGCACATTACAATACACAGAAGATATGGTTGTATCTAGTGATTTCCGTGGTGTTAGTGCTTCTTCAATTTTTGATGCAAATGCGGGTATTGCACTTGATGATACTTTTGTGAAGTTGGTTTCTTGGTATGACAATGAGTATGGCTATACTTGTAATATGTTGCGTTTAGTTCGACATATTGCTTAATTTGCATGAGAATTTCTTTTCTTTTTAGCGTTGCGTTTAGTTTAACTCTGTATGGTTCATCTGTCTTTGCTACTGAGAATATAGTAAACAATCAAAAGCAGGGTGAGTCACTAAGAGAACAATTATATAAAATAATAAGCAAACACAAGGTTTTGAGTTATAAAGATTTGTGGAAGGCATTTAAGAAAACCGATGCATTGCCCAATCAGCCAAATGAAGTGTTTGATATTTATTCATATAAGAAGGGTAAGTTGCCGTATGTTTATAAGTTCTTTATTGATCAATGTGGACATTATAAAAAAGAAGGTGATTGTTATAATAGAGAGCATTCTTTTCCAAAAAGTTGGTGGGGCGGTAGTTTAGGTGAGCCAATGGCTAGGGATTTATTTCACATATACCCTGTAGATGGGTTTGTAAATAACATGCGAGCCAATCACCCTTATGCAGAAGTCGATCCTAAGAGTGCCAAGCTTTCTGAGAACGGGTCTATGCTGGGTAAGGCAAAAAATAAACTCTTAAAAGGTGTATTTTTTGAGCCAATTGATGAGTTTAAAGGAGATCTTGCTAGAGGGTATTTTTACTTGCTAACTGCTTATTATGACAAGATTCAAGATTGGTCATCGCCTATATTGGAAGGGAATAATTTTAAGCCATGGGCACAAAAGATATTGCTTAAGTGGCACCAGAAAGACCCAGTAAGTGATAAAGAAATAAAACGCAATAAACGGATTATGGCAATACAAGGGAACTACAACCCTTTTATTGTCAGTCCTAAATTAGTTGGAAAAATATGGAAGGATAATTAATGATTATAAATTTAGAAGAGTTAGAGTTAGGTGGTAAAAAAGTACTGATTCGTCAGGATTTAAATGTACCTATTAAAGAGGGTGTGGTAACAAGTGATAAACGCATTAAAGCGTCGCTACCAACCATTGAAATGGCAATAAAACAAGGTGCCAAGGTAATGTTAATGTCGCATCGTGGTCGCCCTACAGAGGGTGAGGCGAGTGATGAATTTACTTTGCAACCAGTGGCTGATCGCCTTAGTGAGTTATTGAATACTACTGTGCGTTTAGAGAAGGATTGGTTAGATGGTATTGAAATGCAAGATGGCGAGGTTGTGCTATGTGAAAATGTGCGTTTTAATGTGGGTGAAATGTCAAATGATGATGCCTTGTCTAAACGCATGGCAGCAATGTGTGACATTTTTGCAATGGATGCATTCGGCACCGCACATCGTGCACAGGCCTCAACCCATGGCGTGGCTAAGTATGCGCCAATTGCTTGTTCAGGTCCATTGTTGTCAGGTGAATTAGAGGCACTTGGTAAAGCATTAGACAATCCAAAGCGTCCAATGGTGGCGATTGTTGGTGGCTCTAAAGTATCAACCAAATTAACAGTCTTAGAATCTTTGTCTAAAATTGTCGATCAATTGGTTGTTGGTGGTGGTATTGCTAATACTTTTATTGCAGCACAAGGTCATAATGTCGGCAAATCACTGTGTGAAGATGACTTAATTCCAACAGCAAAAAAACTGATGGAAGACTGTGAAATACCAGTGCCAACTGATGTGGTTTGCGGTAAGGAGTTTTCAGAGACTGCTGAAGCCGAAACCAAGGCATCGTCTGCTGTTGTTGATGACGATATGATTTTTGACATTGGACCTGATTCTGCCCAGCAATTGGCTGAGATTATGAAAAATGCAGGGACAATTGTTTGGAATGGCCCAGTAGGTGTGTTTGAATTTGACCAGTTTGCTGGTGGCACTAAAACATTAGGTATGGCAATTGCTGAATCTGATGCATTTTCAATTGCTGGTGGTGGCGACACTTTGGCAGCGGTTGACAAATACGGTATTGAAGACAAAATCAGTTATATTTCAACGGGTGGCGGTGCTTTCTTAGAATTCCTAGAAGGTAAAAAACTACCAGCAGTAGAAATTTTAGAACAAAGAGCATCGGAGTAGCGCTTGCTAAGAAGAACCAAAATACTAGCAACACTTGGCCCAGCAACGGATAAGCCCGGTGTCTTAGAGAGCGTTTTAGCAGCAGGTGCAAATGTTGTGCGCATTAATTTTTCCCATGGCTCAGAAGAAGAGCATTTAGCCCGTGTTAAAGCGGTGCGTAATTGGGCACATGTTAATAATACTTATGTGGGAATTTTGATGGACTTACAAGGGCCAAAAATTCGCATTGCCAGTTTTAAAGACGGCGTAAAGATTAGATTAAATATTGGTGACAAGTTTGCACTTGATGCAGATATGGATAACACTTCTGGTAACCAAGATGCTGTTGGCATTGCTTACAAAACATTGCCACAAGAGGTTAAAGAGGGCAATGTTTTATTACTGGATGACGGCAAAATTGTGCTGGAAGTAACCAGTATTAATGGCAATAAAATCAATACAGTGGTTACGCAAGGTGGCATACTTTCGGATAAGAAAGGGCTTAATCTTCGTGGTGGCGGTTTGTCAGCTGATGCATTAACTGAAAAAGACAAAAAAGACATTGTAACCGCTGCTAAAGCAAAGGCAGATTATGTGGCTTTATCATTCCCAGTGAGTGGCGATGATGTGCGTCTTACGAAAAGGTTATTGAAGGAAGCAGGCTCTGATGCAGGCGTTATTTCAAAAATTGAGCGTGCTGAGTCTTTGGTAGATGAAGTCATTAATGACATTATTCAAGAGTCGGCAGGCATTATGGTGGCACGCGGTGATTTAGGCGTTGAAATTGGCGACCCACAGTTGCCAGCACAACAAAAACGCTTAATTAAATTGGCCAGATCAAATGACCGTATTGTTATTACTGCAACTCAAATGCTAGAGTCAATGATTAACAGCCCAATTCCAACCCGTGCAGAAGTGTTTGATGTAGCGAATGCAGTATTAGACGGCACCGATGCAGTAATGCTATCTGCTGAAACAGCGGCAGGCGATTACCCAGAGAATGCAGTAAAAACGATGCACGATGTTTGCGTAGAAACTGAGAAAAGCCCAATTGCAAAAGTTTCACACCATCGCCTACATGAGTGCTTTGATCATATTGATGAAACCATCGCCATGAGTTCTATGTATGCGGCTAATCATTTAGGCGTTAAAGTTGTGGTTGCACTGACTGAAAGTGGAAAAACACCCTTGTGGATGTCACGCATGAGTTCCAATATCTCAATTTATGCCATGAGCGACAGTGTTGCCACTTTGCGTAAAACAACACTTTATCGTGGCGTTTACCCTTGCGGTATTGATAAGATGAACGATATAGAATGGGAAAGAGTCAACGGAAAAGTGGTTAGTATATTGGAAAATAAGAATATTGTTGAGGAAGGTGATTTGATAATATTAACCAAAGGAATGCATGTAAACCAATCAGGCGGCACTAACCTAATGAAGATTTTACGCGTTGGTGATGATGATTTATAATAGTAGTATAAAAAATGTGTTATTGTTGGTAAGCAAACAAGTAACATCAAATATTTGATTTAAGAAAAATAAGGAGAAAGAAATATGTTAATTTCATTAAGAGAATTATTAGACCACGCAGCAGAAGAAAATTACGGTATGCCAGCGTTCAATGTTAACAATATGGAGCAAGTTCATGCCATTATGCAGGCAGCGGACAAAACCAATAGCCCTGTTATTATGCAGGGTTCTGCTGGTGCAAGAGGCTATGCAGGCGAACCATTTTTGCGTCATTTAATCATTGCAGCAACTGAGATGTATCCGCATATTCCAGTAGTAATGCATCAAGACCATGGTAGTGAGCCAGCAGTATGTTTGCGCTCTATTCAATCAGGCTTTTCATCAGTAATGATGGACGGCTCTTTGGAAGCAGATTGTAAGACACCAGCCTCATTTGAATATAATGTTGCAGTGACCAAAGAAGTGGTTAAGATGGCACATGCTGGTGGCGTTTCTGTTGAAGGCGAATTAGGCTGTTTAGGTTCATTAGAAACAGGTGAAATGGGTGAAGAAGACGGTCATGGTGCTGAAGGCAAATTAGACCTTGATTTGTTATTAACTTCAGTTGAAGAAGCGGCTGATTTTGTTAGAGCAACGAATGTTGACGCATTAGCAATTGCAATTGGCACTTCGCACGGTGCTTACAAATTTACCAAGGAGCCAGACGGTGAAATCTTGCGTATTGACCGCATTAAAGAAATCCACCAGCGTCTGCCAAACACACACTTAGTTATGCACGGCTCTTCTTCAGTGCCACAAGACTGGTTAGAAATTATCAACTCACACGGTGGCGATATGGGGCAAACTTATGGCGTGCCAGTAAGTGAAATTCAAGAAGGCATCAAAAACGGTGTGCGTAAAGTAAATATTGACACTGATTTGCGTATGGCTTCCACAGGTGCAGTTCGTAAACACTTGATTGAAAATACCTCAAACTTTGACCCACGCAAATTCCTAAAAGAAGCAACCAATGCGATGAGCGATATTTGTGCCGCCCGTTTTGAAGCCTTTGGTTCCGCAGGCAATGCTGATAAAATCAAAGTATCTTCATTAGACACAATGAGTCAAAGATATTTATCTGGTGAATTAGACGCACAAATCAAGTAAGTATTTAGCAATGAATAACTAAAAAGGCTTGATTTTATCAAGCCTTTTTTTGATTAAGAATATAATATGAAATTAAAGCATTATTCAGTAATTGTAATCGGCGGTGGGCATGCAGGCACTGAAGCAGCGCTTGCTTCTGCTCGTATGGGGGTCAAGACTTTGTTGATTTCTCATAATATTGAAACTTTAGGGCAAATGAGTTGTAATCCTGCGATTGGTGGGATTGGTAAAGGGCATTTGGTCAAAGAGATTGATGCAATGGGTGGGGCAATGGCTCGTGCAATTGATAAGGCTGGGATACAGTTCCGCACGCTGAATGCTTCTAAAGGGCCTGCGGTGCGTGCTACTAGGGCACAAGCGGATAGAGTGTTGTATAAGGCAGCTGTTCGTTATGTTTTAGAAAATCAGGAAAATTTATCGTTATTTCAACAAGCGGTTGATGATTTAATCATTGAAAATAATGTGATTAAGGGCATTAAAACCCAAATGGGATTGAGTTTTTTTGCTGATAAAGTGGTGCTGACGACAGGCACTTTTTTAGGGGGTATTATCCACATTGGGCAAAGTAATTTTCAAGGTGGGCGAGCTGGCGATGCCCCTTCTAATCCTTTGTCTAAGACACTTCGTGCCTATGATTTGGGCGTGGGTCGATTAAAAACAGGCACACCACCAAGGCTTGACGGCCGCACTATTGATTTTAGCGTGCTACAAGAACAGCCGGGCGATACACCTTTGCCTACTTTTTCTTTTATGGGAAAGGCAAGCGATCATCCGCAACAAATCCCTTGTTATATCACTCATACCAATGAAAAAGCACATGATTTTATTCGTGATGGCTTAAAAGATTCGCCAATATACACAGGCAATATTGAAGGTATCGGCCCAAGGTATTGCCCATCGATTGAAGATAAAGTGGTGCGTTTTGCCCAGCGAGATTCACATCAAATTTTTGTTGAACCTGAAGGGCTAACAACCAATGAAGTTTATCCAAATGGGATTTCCACTTCCTTGCCATACGAGGTGCAATGCAATTTTATACAGTCAATTAAAGGCTTTGAAAATGCACAAATTGTGCGTCCCGGCTATGCCATTGAATATGATTTTTTCGACCCTAGAGGGCTAAAGCAAACGCTAGAAGTAAAGAAAATATCAGGGCTTTACTTCGCAGGGCAAATTAACGGCACAACAGGCTATGAAGAGGCGGCAGCACAAGGATTATTGGCAGGTATTAATGCCGCCTGTGCCGTGCAGGAAAAAGCCCCCTGGCATCCCAAACGCGATGAATCTTATATCGGGGTAATGGTGGATGATTTGATTACCAAAGGCACAAACGAGCCGTATCGAATGTTTACCTCGCGTGCTGAATATCGTTTGTTATTAAGAGAAGATAACGCCGACGAACGCCTAACCCCTAAAGGCAGAGCATTAGGGCTGATAGACGATGAACAATGGGCGGCATTTGAGATTAAATATGTAGCAGTTGCAGAAGAAAAACAACGCCTAAAAACTACTTGGATTCAAGCTAGTGATACACAGGCAGGTGCAATATTGGGAAAATTAAACCACGAATATTCTCTGTTAGAGCTGTTAAAACGACCAAAAGTAGATTATCAAATTTTAAGTCAAATCGAATCAGGCAAGCCTTTTTTGAGCGATACAACCTTGATTGCCGTGGTGGAAAATCAAATCAAATACGCTGGCTATATTAAGCGTCAATTAGAAGAAATTGAAAAATATCGTAAAAATGAAAACACCTCCCTGCCAGAAAAAATGGATTATAGCGTCATCAAAGCACTATCTGCCGAGGTAATACAAAAACTTAACGACCACCAGCCAGAAACCATCGGTCAAGCAAGCCGACTTCAAGGCATTACCCCCGCCTCTATTTCTATTCTATTGGTGTATTTAAAAACTTATAAAAGATGAAAGAACTCCTCATGCAAGGTGCAAAAGAAATGAACATTGCACTCAGCGATGCGCAAGCAACCTCACTAATTAGTTATCTTGAATTGATTATAAAATGGAATAAAACTTACAACCTAAGTGCAATTCGCACGATGGAAATAGGCGTTAAAAAACATTTGTTAGACAGTTTGTCCATTGTGCCATTTATTGATAAATCGCCCTTGCTTGATGTCGGTTCAGGTGCAGGTTTGCCGGGCATTGTAGTCAGTATTATGAAGCCAGAACTTGCCGTGAGTGTGCTGGACACAGTAGGTAAAAAATGTCGTTTTATGCAATTTGCAAAAACCCAGTTAGCACTTAAAAATTTATCTGTGGTGAATGAACGAGTTGAAGCCTTCAAACCTCAGCAATGTTTTGGTCAAATCACCTCCAGAGCCTTTGCCGAAGTGGACAAAACATTAAAATTAACACAACATTTATTATGCGAGAATGGACATTATTTGCTAATGAAAGGTGCAAATGCCGAACAAGAAACACCCACCAGAGCAACAATACACCAACTGTCCGTGCCATGGGTTTCAGACCAACGATTTTTAATCAAAATAAGGAAAAAATAATGAAAAAAATACTCTATAAAATATTAGGTTTGCTTGCTATTCTAGCCCTAATCATTGCTTTTTTTATCGATTCAATCGGCAAATATTATGCCCAAGATTACGCCCAAAACTTGTTTAAAACACCCGTTGAAATTAGCCAATTAAACACCCATTTGTTCGATAAAAGTCTTAACATTGACTTCATTGAAGTGCAAAATCCATCTAATTTCAAGCATAAAAACGCCCTTTCCTTAGATCACTTTTTACTAAAAATAGGCACTATAAGCCACAATCTAATTGTGGTTGACGAGATTAAACTGGATGAATTGCATTTTGCCCTAGAACAAAATGCCAATCAAGTAAATTTAACCCAATTACTGCATAATTTAGAAAAACAAGACACTCCACCCACAAACATCAAAGCAACAAACCCCAAAACCCAAAAATCCCAAGTAAAACGCATTAAAATAAAATACTTTGAAGTTAGCAACATCAGCCTTAAAATTGACACTAAATGGCTCAAAACCACTCTCAAAGTGCCTAACATCTCAATACACAATTTCGGCGGTGAATCAGGCACCCCAGTGAATAAAATTGGCAAAGAAGTAGTTAAAGAAATTCTGAACAACCTAAGAAAAACACTGGAAAGACAAGGTATA
>NZ_CAHJWD020000461.1 GCF_903642095.1 Bathymodiolus brooksi thiotrophic gill symbiont
AATAGGGTAAATCCTCAGACTCTTTACCAGAGGGAATGTTTAAAGAGGTCATGAATGATCTGTGGTTAGCTAGGATTCATAACAGAAGGAAAAATCAAATTAAGATGTCAACACCATTCGGTGCTCAATTGTTTTGGTGTTTCAAGAGGCATTAGACACTATCAATATTAATTCAATAAAGCCAATGGTCAAAATATGGTGTCAGTTATGAAATAAATCATGTAGGCCAGAATGCGTTGTGAATTTTAACATGGGTTGGCGGATATTTGTATTTCATCCCTAGTCGGAGGCAATATCCGATAACCCTTGTTGAAACTCAAAACACCGTGTAAATAATTTTATTTTCTGATTTGATCATCTGGCTTAAATTTGTACCGCGCAGTTGCTAATGAGATTTTGTCATCTGATTGATCGCTTGTTTGTTTGCAAAGCCGAAAGAAGGACGTCATATTAGAATGGTTAACATACTACACAAAGTCACTATTTTTTTTACCTTTGACTTTATAGAATTAACCACATCAGTGAAGTAATGGCAGAGCTGGATTAACCCTTAGGCAAAATAAGCTAGTGCTTACGGAATCAAGGAACAAGGGGCACCACAAAAATCCGGCCACTAGACCATTTATTTTATAAGCCAGATATTAGGCTAAAAAATTCCCATAAATGGGGAGAGCTTGAATTTAATGTTAGGCATTTGACAATTATGTTGAATCTTGGCATCAATGGGTCTGTTAGGTTTTACATTATACAAGTGGAAGGTGTGGAGGCACTATGATTAGCCTGTTCTTAGAGCATACATTGGCTTTAATTCGGCCCTGTGTAATGGTTAGAGTGCTCTCCTTTGGTATTTGCAGCTTCTCTGCTAGTTTGTTAGGAGTTGTCGATTGTCACTCGTTTCAATGCAAACATTTCTGACCTTATTCATTATTTTCTTTTTATCTGTGACAATATACACAATAGTATTCTTCTGTCCATATGTTCATCTGTTTACCTATAGATAGCTATACGATTTATTGTTTGTAATCTTGTTCTCGTCATGTGATATATCTAAGCTATTCAAATGACGTTAAACAACAATAAATCAATTAATCAATCAATCAATCCAATAATTTATCACATACATACCCTGGTATTGAAGAAGACATCATACTTTATCTATATTTTTTCTTGATCATTAAAGTTATTGATATATTTTAAATATCTTACCCTGGCACGTGAGAATAAAGAGTTGAAAAATAAGCCATTTGATAAAATCCATAGTTTTCTCACTCACATTTGTATCGGTTATATTTTTGTTTTGATCAAAACAACATACAATTAATTGATTTTTTTTAAATATTGT
>NZ_CAHJWD020000462.1 GCF_903642095.1 Bathymodiolus brooksi thiotrophic gill symbiont
ATGCGATATAAATCTAGGTTTTGGTATGCGATATAAATCTAGGTTTTGCTATGCTATTTAAATCTAGGTTTTCTTTATTGGATATAAATCTAGGTTTTGGTATACGGTTTAAATCTAGGTTTTGATATGCGATATAAATCTAGGTTGTGGTATACGGTATAAATCTAGGTTTTGGTATATGATATAAATCTAAGCTTTGGTATACAATATAAATATAAGTTTTGGTATACATATAAATCTAGGTTTTAATATATGATATAAATATAGGTTTTGGCATGCGATATAAATCTAGGTTTTGGTATACGATATAAATCTAGGTTTTGGTATACGATATAAATCTAGGTTTTGGTATGCGATATAAATCTAGGTATTGGCATACTGTATGAATCTAGGTTTTGGCATACGGTATAAATCTAGGTTTTGGTATACGTGATAAATCTAGGTTTTGCTATGCTACTTAAATCTAGGTTTCTTTATTGGATATAAATGTAGGTTTTGGTATACGGTATAAATCTAGGTTTTGGTATGCGATATAAATCTAGGTTTTGGTATGCGATATAAATCTAGGTTTTGGTATACGATATAAATCTAGGCTTTGGTATACAGTCTAAATTTAGGTTTTGGTATATGATATACATCTAGGTTTTGGTATACAATATAAATCTAGGTTTTGGTATGCATATCAATCTAGGTTTTGGTATGCGATATAAATCTAGGTTTTGCTATGTGATATAAATCTAGCTAGCTATAGGTATTGGTATACTGTATGAATCTAGGTTTTGGTATACTGTATAAATCTAGGTTTTTGTATACGAGATAAATCTAGGTTTTGCTATACTACATAAATCTAGGTTTTGGTATGCGATATAAATCTTGGTTTTGGTATGCGATATAAATCAAAGTTTTGGTATACTATATAAATCTAGGTTTTTTTATTCGATATAAATCTAGGTTTTGGCAAACGATATAAATCTAGCTTTTGGTATAAGAGATAAATCTAGGTTGTGGTATACATGTACGGTAAAAATCTCGGTTGTGGTATACGATATAAATCTAGGTTTTGGTATATGATATAAATCTAAGTTCTGGTATAAGATATAAATCTAGGTTTTGGTATGCGGTATAAATCTAGGTTTTGGTATACGATATAAATCTAGGTTTTGGTATACGGTATAAATCTAGGTTTTGGTATCCGATATCAATCTAGGTTTTGGTATGCGATATAAATCTAGGTTTTGCTATGTGATATAAATCTAGCTAGCTATAGGTATTGGTATACTGTATG
>NZ_CAHJWD020000463.1 GCF_903642095.1 Bathymodiolus brooksi thiotrophic gill symbiont
AGAGGGTGGTCTCCAATAAGAGGCTGGTCTCCACAGCATGCCCATTCACGTACTGTAGTACGTGTTTCACGTAGAATAAAAATCATGCACGTATAATTGAAAGAACCCTACGTGCGTGCACGTAGAGAACCCGTTGCGAGCACTGTATAAAAATTACCTTTTGTTTACAATTCACTTCAAAGTACGTATAATAGAGTTGTTCTGATTAGTTAATTTCGGTAATATTATCCAATCAGAGCGTTCCTTGCATATTTTAAGTGAGATGATATGATTTATAGATCGCCCAATTCTATTGGCTCCTTATTTTTTAATTGTCCAATCATAAGAACTGCTACTGTTAAAACCCGTAATCAGAGTTGGCGAAAATCGTCGGACCGGCAGAATAACGGTCGGTCCGATTAATTAATGAACCGTGTCTGTCCCAATGTCCGTCACGAAAATATTACTTTGTGGTCGTCCAGTTGACGATTGAAATTTATTCCCTCCCAGTTTCCACTGCCAATGGCATTAAATTCCGTTTTCAGTTTTATTAAAATGTCAGACAGAGACTTGAAATTTGTTTATTTATTCTGTCAGACCGACACGTTCCTCTTTGTAATCGAAACTCCTATACGTAAATGTAAACATCCTTTTAGTAGGAACCAGCACCTGCAAAACGTGGAACATTAAAACTGAAATATATTACTGAGCACAGAAATAAGTTGACTTCCACACTCCCCAAGTATCAAAGATTGTTTGTGTTTAATTAAATATGTTTTGAGATGCTTATATATTGAAGATGACAGCAGATTCATATTCTTAACTGAAATTAAAAATGTAGGTAAACCGGAAACTGACATTGATGTATAATATTCGGAACGTGATCGGACCATTAGATACGGATTGTTGGCCATATCTGCCTTATCTTTTTAGATAAAAATATGTATACAGAAAAACATTTAATTGAGTTGTTTAATGATCATGACTATATATAGGTAATCTTGCATTCAGTTCTGTATAAAAAACAAAATTTGACAGGTTATATACAATATTACAAAAAAATGGTGGGACAGACACAAAGGCCATGGGTCAGACAGAACCCCACTTCCTGTCTGACCCAATGTCAGACAGAAAAAAAAAGTTTTCGCCAACTCTGTAATACCGAATGTTTGGTATAATAGTTACCTCAGATTTTGTCCGAAAGGCATTGATCAGTGTTTAATTTTATTTTTAAATTACATAATTTTCATTGTTTTCACCCCTTTTATACATTTCCGGTTTCAACCAAACCCATTTGTGAAGACGATCACGACACGATTGGTTATTTGTATATATATTAGCCAATGACATGACGTCTTTCATACAACCATTGACCTATAGTACAAGGTCATCAAAACAACAAAACTCGAGACACACACTATAAAAGACATAACATATACAATTTTGAACAACACTGAAAACTGAAAATTGAATTACTTTAACCTCTATAAAAACCAGAGGTGAAATCAGGTGCCCAATTGCTAATACTAGGGTAAATCACTCTAAAAAGGCCAAACTAAACATTATGCATGTGACAGTGAATTTTTTGGGACTTTTTTTTCGGACCGGCAAAATATTTTTCGGTCTGACAAGATTTTCATGTCTGTCAGTCCGAATGACTGACAACTTCTCAGCAAGTTTCGGGAAGTCTGTTCTACCTAATAAAAGATCGTTGTCAGATGCACGCTCTAAAAGTTTTTCGTTCGCCAGTGTGGCTACTGCTACACAAATTATCCTCGCCACACTACCGTTATATTCGCAAAATGCGACGTGGCGATCGTCTACCGCTAACGGTGCGATCAAGTTCCGAATATTATACATCAATGTCAGTTTCCAGTTTACCTACATTTTTAGGTTCCCTTGAGAATATGAATCTGTTG